>OY970324.1:0-80000 GCA_963717005.1 uncultured delta proteobacterium | reverse complement strand
CTCCGAATTGCCCTTGATTAGCTGAAATTGATGAAAAATGATCCCACACGAGCTATCTCAATACAACGGAAGATATGACGATCCCGATTGATAAATTTCTATCAAACAAACGAGGCCCGTCTCCACTTCAAAGTCTCCGGCGCGAATCTCCGATGTCGCATCTTCCCTGAATTGAGGCGAGCTATCGGGTTACGAGAAGGACGTTAGTGAACGATGAGCATTATCTTGAAGAACTTGGCCGGCTTCGCACCTTTCTCCCACGGACGCAAGTAGCGTATCTCCAGCGTTCCGGTCCCGCTGGCTTCGACTCCAAAATGGAAAATCTGATGTCCCGACGCTCCGGGCATCGCGCTGTCGAGCGTGAACGCCGGCTCCCCGACCTGCTTGACGAACCCGCCGGCAACCGGTTCAGCCTGCCAGGTGTAGCCGGTCCCCGAAGTCGCCGGCAGCGATATCTCCAGCGCGTCGCCGCGATCGAGCGCAAATTCGCGCCCGTTGTCGTCCGGCGAAATAAAAATCACGCTCGCACTCACCTGCGACGCGAGAAGCAGTGCGGCCAGCAAAAGCAGTAATTGCAATCGGCGGATTCTCATCGGCTCACCAAATCGTCCGCACGGGGTAGCGTCGAATCAACTCGTCAGGGGTGACTATTGCCATGCCCTCCGCGATCGCCTGGCATATAAGCATCCGATCGAACGGATCGCGGTGAAGCGGCGGCAGTAAGGGAAGTTGCACGATCGCGTCCTCGTTCAGATTCAGCGATGCAATCTTATGCAGCGCGCGAGCCCGTGGAAGAAAGACTTGGGCGGGTTCCGGTAGCGGTAGATTCCTGAGCCCGTTCTTGAGCGCGATTTCCCAAGCGGAAACCACGCTCAGGTAAGCTTCATTCGCCTCGTCCTCAAAGGCAGCTCTCGCTCCCGCTGACAATTCCGTCTGCGCGTTGGTGATCCATAAAAAGCTGCACGTATCCAGCAGCAGCTTCATTTCGATTCCTTGCCCTCGAACGCATCCAGCAGCCAATCCGGCAGCGGTTCAAAGAAGCTCGGCGGCACTGTGAATTTGCCTTTGTACAGTCCAATCGGACGCTTACCGCGGGGTGGCTGCGCGATCGGCCGGATCTCTGCGATTGGCACGTTGCGTTCGCACAGAATGATGGTCTCCCCTTTCTTGACCCGCCGCAGATGCTTGGAAAGGTGAGTTTTCGCTTCGTGTATGTTGAGCCGAATCATGGTTCTATTATGAACTTCTTAGTGAACTAACTCAACTTGGCCGATGGGGCCCGATTTCTGTCACTCACGAAGCTTCTCGGCTATGACTTCTCGCCATGACGAATAGAGTCGGCAGACCCTTTACCCATCGCGCGCGCGAGCTTGCGATTCCGTTCGATGGAGATCCCGGACCGCTCAACGCGATCTCCGACGTTGCCGGCGTCGAAGTCGGGCACACCACGATCATTCGCGGCGACGGTAAACTTCGCGTCGGCCGCGGGCCGATTCGCACCGGCGTGACCGCCATCCTGCCGCGCGGAAAGCGCAACGACTCTCCCGTCTTCGCCGGACATTTCGCGCTCAACGGCAACGGCGAGATGACCGGTACTGCGTGGGTCGAGGAGTCGGGCTTGCTGACCACGCCAATCATGATCACCAACACGCACAGCGTCGGCGTCGTGCGCGACGCGGTAATCGCACGGCAGGTGCGCCGCCGCAAGATGATGCAGCCGTGGTCGCTGCCGGTCGTCGCCGAAACCTACGACGGCTTGCTCAACGACATCAACGGATTCCACGTCACCGCCGAACATGCGTGGGCGGCGTTGACCAGCGCGCGCGGCGGACGCGTCGCCGAAGGATGCGTCGGCGGCGGCACCGGCATGATCGGCTACGGGTGGAAGGGCGGAATCGGCACGGCGTCGCGTCGGCTCGATCGCAAAGCGGGCGGCTATACCTTGGGAATACTGGTCCAGCTGAATTGCGGACGTCCGCATGAGCTGACAATCGCCGGCGTCCCGGTCGGCAAGGAACTTCGCCCCGGCCGCGATCCGTTCAGCAAGCAGGAACTCGGCTCGATCATCATAGTTGCGGCTACTGATGCGCCGTTGATGCCGCATCAGCTCAAACGAATCGCGCGGCGGCTCACGATGGGCCTCGCGCGCACCGGCAGCGTCTCGGGCAACGGCTCCGGCGACTTGTTCATCGCATTCTCGACCGCCAATTCTGCGAGTGCGAAACGATCCGGCGTCGAGACGGTCAGGATGCTCCGCAACTCGCGGATGGATCCGCTGTTCACTGCGGCGGTCCAGGCGACCGAGGAGGCGATCGTCAATGCGCTGGTGGCCGCTCGCACCATGATCGGAATCAACGGCTATCGCGTCGAAGCCATCCCGCACGATCGCCTCGCCGAAGTGATACGCAAATACCGACGATGATATTTGCCTCGGCCGCGATCGCAAAATACTGTTCAGCGTTGTGGCGTCGTCAAATCAGGTTCGGCTCATCCCCGATGCCGCACAGTTTCTCGATTCCGTGCGGCCGTTTCTGTTGCGGCGCGAGGCGGAGCACTGCTTGATCCTCGGCCTTCTCGACGGGCTCCGCGCCGGCGAGCAATGGGGATCCGCGCCGCCACTTATGGGGTTGGTCGAAAAGCACGGCGAGGTTGCGGCCGTCGCCCTGATGACGCCGCCGCATAACCTCATCCTCTCCTGGATAGCCGACGACTCGATGATAGACGCCATCGCAAACGAACTTCACGCGGCGGGCGTTGCGCTTCCCGGCGTCAACAGTTCCGCGGAAGTGGCGCGCAAGTTTGCCGCGAGGTGGTCCGAGCTTTCGGGCAGCACCTTCCGCATTCAGATGGCCCAGCGTATTTACCAGCTCAGTCGAGTCACCCGTCAGGCTAGAGCCGCGGGTCAGCTTCGCGAACCCGGCTTGTCCGATGACACCTTGATGCGGAAGTGGCGCGCTGCCTTCTCGGTGGATGCCGAGGGCATGGATGCTGAAGAAGCTGAAAAGAACGCTGCGATGGCATTGCCGAAGTCGAGACGGTTGCTTTTGTGGGAGGTGGATGGATCTGCGCGATCGATGGCGGGATTCGCGGGTCCAACGCCCAACGGCATTCGCGTCGCATGGGTCTATACGCCGCCGGAGAATCGCGGCAAAGGATTTGCCGGCGCGTGCGTCGCCGCGCTCAGCCAGAAGCTGCTCGATGACGGCCGCAAGTTTTGCTTTCTATATACCGACCTTGCCAACCCGATCTCCAATCACATCTACCAGACAATCGGCTACGAGCCGGTCACCGACGCGACCGTGTTTTCGTTCTCGTAAGCTAGAACATCGCGAACTGCGCGTTCTTGTTGACGTTCACTTTCATCGCGCTTGCGCTTGAGCTGGCGACCCGGCACGCGATCGAATCGCCGCCCTTGCACGCGTCGGCAGCGAGGTCGGTCTGCTTCTTCGGCCATACCGAAAGCGAAAGCGACTCGCAATCGGCCGCACTGCCAGCTTTGCATGACGCGTAGAGTTTCGCGTACTCGTCGCCGAGGCGTGCGCACACCGCGGAGTCGCCGTTGTCGCAGGCGACGCTGTCCAGCGCGCGGCATGATGCCGCGTCGTTGGATTGGCACTTTTGCGCGAGCAGCTTGCTTGCTTGCGCCTGAAATTCAGGGACGTAGTCGGTGCAGACGCGCGCGGGCGCCTCGCACTTCGACTGCAGGATAGCCACGCATGCATCAACCTCGTTTTGCGCACATCGGTCGGCGTTGGTCTGGTAGAGTTGATAGACGACGGTTTCGCCGTACGACATGCATCCGACAGTCGAGCACGCAGCGGCTGCGGCCATCACAAGCACAACCCTGCCGCGGCAATTTGGAAACCAATTGCGCATGATCAACAGACGACGGGCGTCGTCTGAAGTTTCAAAAGGGCGAACACACGACAAAAAAAGGCAGCCCACGACGGACTGCCTTATAAGTCGAAATCGAAAAGTAATTAGTGTTTGGTCTCGATTCGCCTGCCGTAGGTTACTTCGCCCTTGTCAACGCGCAAGCTGAAACCGCAATCGGGATTCGTGCAAACCCAAGCCTTGAATAACACCGAAGCGCCTTCCTGTCCGTAATCGGACAGGGGAATCAACGCGCCAGCGTTACACTTTTGGCACTTCGGCCACTCCATCATCCGCGCCTCCTTACAGCCGACCCGAACCGCATCGTCCATTGCTGAAATTATCCGACCCTCAAATCTAAAGCAACGTGCCGCCCGGGCCGCCGCCGGAGCCGTCCAGAAGCGTAATCGGGGGTATCGGATGAAGGTGCCGGAGACGGCGGGCAGTTCTACTTAAGCGCGCGCACCGAAAAGCCGCGATCGTTGCAGCACAACAGCGAGCGCTTGCCGTCGAGCACGGTCTCGAGCACGACTTCGCGGCCCCACAGCCGCTGGAGGTAGTTGAGACTCTTTTCGGCGTACTCGATATGCAGGTCGCGGCCGTCGTGATCGTGCTTCACATACAATGTGCGGTTCTGGCCGAAGTCGGCATCCTCGACCTTCAGCACCGGAATCGAGTTGGTGCCGACGTTCTTGATTAGCGTCGCCTTCACTTCCTTCCAGCCATCGTCGTCGGCCACCTTGCTGACGACCAGCTCCTCGCCGCGCGCTTCGTACTCGAAGATGTCCATCTCGCGCATGAGGTCTTCGGTGAGGTAGCGGCGCAGGAACGACGCGTCGCGCTCGACCTCGCGCACCTCGAAGAGCTTTTCCATCCCGGATTTCGCCGGCGGGCCGTCGCGCTTGATTTCCTCCTTGGTCGGATTGTCGAAGCGCCGGTAGATATCCTCCCAAACCTTGAGTCCGAGGTGGTACGGATTTATCTGGCCGGGAATCGGGCGGCAGACCTGGTTGTGATTGACGATGAATTCGAGATGCAGCCCCTGGTCGAGGTCGAGCGACTCGAGCAGTTTCTTGTGCCAGTAGCTCGCCCAGCCCTCGTTCATGATCTTCGTCTCCATCATCGAGATGAAGTATTTGGCTTCTTCATCGACGATGGTGAGCAGATCTTTCTCGAAGTCGGCGAGGAACGGGTTGTGATCGCGGATGAACAGCAGCAGGTCCTCGTCGGGCTCGAGCGGGACCTTGTGGAAGTCGGGAACCTCGATCGTCTTGCGCGCGTGGATCTTCTGAAACGGATCGGCCTGTCCCTGAGCGGAGTCTTCGGCGCGAGCCATCTGCTGGTCCGGCGAGAGCTTTTTGATCGCGAAATTGCGCCGGCATTGCCACGACAGCGCGTGTGCCGCGTCGAGGATGCGCTCGACTTTTTCGACGCCGATCGACGGGTCCTCGACGTAGCGCCGCACGCGCATCGCCGCCGCCTTGAAACTCTCGATCGTCAGCTCGGCGCGGGTCGCCGACTTGAAGGTGAAATTGTTCTTGAAGAAATCGTTGTGCCCGTACACGTGCGCGATCGTCAGGATTTGCAGCAGCAGCGAGTTGTCGCGCATCAGGTAGGCGATGGCGGGATTCGAGTTGATCACCATCTCGTACGGCAGGCCGCTGACCCCGTGATCGTAGAGCGTCTTGAGCTTTTCGTACGACTTGCCGTAGGACCAGTGCGGGTAATGCGACGGCATGCCGGAGTACGCCATATAACCGAGCATCCCGGTGTGATCGCAAAGCTCGAACTCCTGCGGGTAGTAGTCGAGCCCGAACTCGTCGGCCTTGGCGCGAATCCTAACGTCCCATTCGACGAGGTCGTGCAGATTCCAGGTCGCGATGCGCGGCGCGGTGCCGGCGTGGGGAGTGGCGCTCATGCTTCCTTCACCCGGTCCTTGGCCAGGAAGGCTTTGAACGACGGCCAGATATCTTCCTTGCGCTCGATCAGCACGGTGTGGAAATTCGGCGCCTGGATTCGGCGGAACACGTTGAGCATCGAGGACTCATAGTAGCGCGAGCCCATCGGCTTGATCTCGCCGTAGCCGAACAGGTTGCAGATTTCGGCGAGCTCCTCGGCGTCCTTGAGCGCGGCGGGATTGTCGGAGTCGAAGTTGTCGCCGTCGGAGCAATGGAACGCGTACAGATTCCACAACGACGGATGGTAGCGCGCGGCGATTATTTCCAGCGCCTTGGCGTAGCCGGAGGAGATGAAGGTGCCGCCCGATTCGCCCTTGTGAAAGAACTCTTCCTCGGTGACCTCGCTGGCCTCCGTGTGATGCGCGATGAAGACGATTTCGACGTTGCGGTAGCGGGTCGAGATGAACTGGTAGAGCAGGAAGAAGAAGCTGCGCGCGAGGTACTTCTTCATCGTGTCCATCGAGCCCGAGGTGTCCATGATGCAGATGACCGCGGCGTTGGATTCTTCCTTGGTGTCGATTTCGACGTGCTTATAACGCAGGTCGCCCTGATGGAACGGGAAGCGCTTACGGACGCGCTGGAACGCGGCGACGCCCGGCGAATCAGCGAGCGCCTCTTCGTCGAGCGGTGCTCCGTCCAGCGCACCTTCCTCGAGCGCGATCTCGTCGAGTGCGCCTTCGACGCCGGCGTCGGCCTCGATTTCGCGATCGGCCTTCGATTCTTCCAACGCCTTCGCGGCTGCGTCGTTGCGCTTGTCCGACGCGAGCATGCGCATCACGCGCTGCTTGGCGGTGCGCCGCTTGTCGAGCCTGATGCGGATGCCGACCTTGCGGTAGCCTTTGCGCCTTGAAGAATACTCGGACTGGATTTCCCGCAGCGCGCGGCGCTCGAGGTTGGGCAGTTCGAGATCCTCGAACATGATCTCAATCAACTCTTCGAGCGTAACGTCGGTCTCGTAGTAGTCGACGCCGGGGCGGTCGCCGGCTTCATCGCCCTTACCGGGGCCGTCCTTGCCGGTCTTGCCGACGACTTGTCCCGGGCGCGAGTCGCCATCGCCCTGCGAGGCGCCGGGCGAGTTGTCGCCGAACACGAAGCGGTATTCCTTGATGCCGCGCAGCGGGACTTTGATTACGCGGTCCTTGTTTTTGCCGATGATCGATTCTTCGGCGATGATGTCGGCGATATTTTCGCGAATCGACTCGCGAACTTTCTGCCGATGCCGCAGCCGGTCGCCCGCCGAGCGGTCAGAGCGCTCGGCGTCAGAGATTCGGTATTCGCGGAAGATCGTGTCGCCACTCATGCGGAGACTCTGGAAGTTATGTTTAGTTTGGGCATCAACGTACGGTGCATTGGTGATCATACCATGGGTAGTGGTTTTGGGGTGCTTGCACTACCATCGGTAGGTTCGTTCCGTCGGAATTGGATTTGGTGGCATCGTGGTGCTCGACATGTTCGGCACGCAGGTTCCGGAGCCGGGATTCTTCGCTTCGCTCTGAATGACACAAAGATGCCGGGATTCTTCGCTTCGCTCTGAATGACACAAGGAGCCGGGATTCTTCGCTTCGCTCTGAATGACACAAGGACGGACTCTGCGCTGAATGGCACGAGGAGCCGGGATTCTTCGCTTTGCTCTGAATGACACGAAGAGTTGTGTCATTCAGAGCCGCTGCGGCAAAGAATCCCGATCTTTTTCTATGATTCATCACTCAAGTCGTGCCACGTCGGGTTTTCGGCCTCAATTAGTGCAATCTTTTTCGATCGCGAGATGCCCTTAAGGAGTTTTTCAGCCGCAATCGCGGCGTTTACGTCGTTCGTCTCTTGAAAATAGACCAATTGATTGACCCGGTAGCGCTTGGTGAAGCTGTCGAAGGCGCCGTTTTTGTGCTCATTCACACGCCGCTCGAGATCGTTGGTGACGCCGGTGTAGAGGGTTCGTGAGGGGCTGCTCATTATATAGACGTAGTAGCTCTTGCGGTTCGATGTTTTTCGCATGCTGCTTTCGGAGCCGGGATTCTTCGCTTCGCTCTGAATGACACAAAGAGCGGGATTCTTCGCTTCGCTCTGAATGACACAAAGAGCCGGGATTCTTCGCTTCGCTCTGAATGACACAAGGAAAAGAACGCGCGCGGCAATGGCCCTCCGTTGGCTCAATCCTTCCATAGATTGTTGGCGGCGTACTTTAGGACCACATCGACGCATGATTCGCAGTAGCCGTTTTCGAGCAGGTTCTTCACCATCGCGCCGTACTTCTCGCCCTGCTCCTCGTCGCGGGTGCGGGCCTTGGTGATGATTCGCGAGATGTCGCGCACGCTGGTCATCAGCTTTTTCTCGATCGCTTCCTTGAGCGGCTCGTAGCTCTTGTAGCTGATCTTTTCGCCGCGGCGCGAGGTTGCCCACAGGTACGCGATCACTTCCTGGCGGAAGCCGTCGGCGGCCGAGCCGATGATCGCGATTTGCTCCTCGATCGATTTCAGGAAGCCCTCGTCGGGCGACAGTTCCTCATTGGTGTTGCGATCGCGCACGCGCGTCTTGTTGACGTAGGCCTCGGCGTGATCGAGGTAGTTCTGGAACAGCGACTCCGCCTGCTCCTGGTAGGAGTACACGAAGGCGCGGGTGATCTCTTTTTCGAGCAGGTCGAGATATTCCTTGTGCAGCGTGTCCTGCAGGAACTCGAGGTACTGCTTGCGGGTGTCGTCGGGCAGGTCGCCCTCCTTGGTCATCGAGATGAGCGCCTCACGCACGTTGATCGGATTGATGCAGTTGCCGGTGACGTTGTCCGACAGCGCGTTGTCGAGCGCCTTCATGATGAAGCGGGTGGAGATGCCCGACATGCCTTCGCGCTTGGTGTCTTCTTTCAGCTCCTGCACGTCGATTTTCTTGGTGCGTCCCTTCTCGACGACTTCCTCGCCGTTGTAGAGCCGCAGCTTGGTCATCAGGTCGCACTTCGAGGTCGGCTCGAGGCGCGACAGGATCGCGTACATCGAGGCGAGCTCGAGCGTGTGCGGCGCGACGTGCGCGCGGAAATCGGAGTTCTTGATGATCTTCTGGTAGATCTTGACTTCCTCGGACAGGCGCAGGTTGTACGGCACTTTGACGACGACGATTCGATCGAGGATCGCCTCGTTGGTGTGATCGGCCTTGAACTTCTGCCATTCGGCCTCGTTGGAATGGGCGACGATGCAGGTATCGACGTACACCATCCCGTGGCGGCCGGGCGCGGGAATGACTTTTTCCTGGGTCGCCGTGATCATCGCGTGCAGGTACTCGGTCTCGTTCTTGAAAACTTCGATGAACTCGACGATGCCGCGGTTGCCGACGTTGAGCGCGCCGTTAAGTTCGAGCACGCGCGGGTCGCCCTCGGAGTACTGGTCGAGCTTCGAGATGTCTTCGGAGCCGATCAGCACCGAAGTGTCCTGATTGTTCGGATCGACCGGCGGCACCACGCCGACGCCGACGCGATTGCGCTTGGAGAAGTTGCGCGCGATGACCGGAAATTCCTCGTAACGATTGTTGAACTCCGACTTGAGCCGATAACGGCAGACCGGGCAGAGGTCGCCCTCGATATGCACGCCGAGCATCTTCTCGAACTCGCGGCGTAGATGGCGCGGAACGAGATGCAGCGGCTCTTCGTTCATCGGGCATCCTTCGATCGCGTAGATGAGTCCGACCTGCTCGAGACCGCGCTGGATGCGTTCGACCAGCGAACTCTTGCCCGAGCCGACCGGGCCCATCAGGTAGAGAACCTGGCGGCTCTCTTCGCCCTTGAGCGACGCGGAATGAAAGTAGCGGACGATCTGCGCGATGGTGCGCTCGATGCCGAAGAATTCCTCAGAGAAGAAATCGAACACCTTGATCGGCTCATCCTTGAACAGCCGCTTGGTGCGCGGATCGTCGGTCTCGTGCAGCGGATGCAGGCCCGCCGAAATGATCAGGTCGTAGATGCGCGCGTGCGCGAGCTTGGTCATGATCGGGTCGGCTTTCACTACCTCGAGATATTCGAGCAAGGTCCCGCGCCATTGCTTCGACTCACGCGCGGCGCGGTCCTCTTTGATCACTCGCTCGAAGTTATTGAGATCCGCCATCGGCTATCTCCTTCGGGTTCGGGTTATAGAATGTTCGGCAGTTTTACTGCCTGGGAGAAGGGGAATCTGTCGGGCCGTGCAATTTCTGGAGCCCATTCTTAATTCGAGTATAACGGAGCCAGTGATCAGCAACAAGTAAAATGGACGCGCGCAACATACGCAGACGCGTGCGGTATCAACAGACGAGCAGAATGTTAATTTGCGCTCTACTGAAATAGACGCTCGGAAACCGGGACCGTATCGCCGAGCACGATGCGCCCGCGATCGTTTCTGACAGTCGCGGCGAACACCGTGTCGTCGTGCGCGAACGACAGCCACCATTTCTTTTCCGCGGCGAGCCCGAGGTAGTGCGCCTTCTGCTCCATCGTGCGCAGCGCGTCGAGATCGTAAGCCTGGTTCCACGGGCCGCGGATATGCGAGCGGGTCGGCACGATGTCGGCGAGATGCATGAAGCATTGGCCGCCGTCGCTGACGAGCGCGGCCTGATGGTCGCGCGTATGTCCGCCGGTAACGACCGCGCGCACGCCGGCGATGATGTCGGTGTCGCCGTCGAGCGCTTCGAGGCTCGAGCGCACCGGCGCGAGAATTTCGCCGGTATGACGATAGGCCGCGTGGAGCCGCTCATTGCGCGGATTGCCGGCGAGGTCGAGCTCGCCGCGCTGCACAAAGATTCGCGCGCGCGGAAACGCGGCTTCGCGCGCGCCGGAATCGCGCCGCCGCACGAGCCCGCCGCAATGATCGAAATGCAGATGCGAAACGATCAGATGCGTGATGTCGCCGGGCTCCATCCCGAGCGCGCTGAGATGCTGCGGGAGCCATCCGTCGCCGTGGTCGAAGATCCTGCGCTCAACGTCGCTCAATCGATTGCCGATTCCGGTATCGACCAGGATCGCGTCGCCGCCCTTCATTATGAGCGGACAGGTCAGGTTGAGGCGGATGCGGTTGCGATCGTCGGGCGGATGGTTGGTCTTCCACAGTTCGCGCGGGACGACGCCGAACATGCATCCGCCGTCGTTGCGCCACAGTCCATCGGCGAGGAAGGCGACGGTGAACGCGCCGACTTTGATTTTTGGAGGTGTCTCAGACATCGCTGGTCCTCAACTTCCCATCAACCACGTTCCGAGGATAAGTGCGAGCGCGCCCATAGCGACGATCGCGACGTGCGCGCGGACCATCCGGGTCATCGCGCCCGGCACCGCATCGGCACGCCCGCGCGCAACCACCGCTTTGACGACGGCGCCGATTCTCATCGACCACGTCATGACGACGATCATGACGATAAACAACGCGACCTTGATCGCAAGCACGGTCATGAACGCGGTCGAGAACGCGAAATGCCGCGCAACTCCCGCGGTCAGCAGGTTGATGAATCCGGTGATCAGCAGGACGATCGCGGCGACGAGCCCGAGCAGGTCGATGCTGGGCGCCGCCCGCTCGACAAAGCTGCGCTGATCGGGGCTGCCGGTCGCGAGCGCGAGCCCCGCGATCACAAAGCATGCGCACGCGCCGACCCAGACCGCGCCCGCGGCAGCATGCGTCCAAAGAATCGCAGAACCAAACAATCCGATCTTCTCCGCGCCCCTCGTCCGTGGCTTCTCCACTCTCATTGTGGCGGAAAACACGGAAAGGGGAAGCCGTGCGTTGGCGGACGCCGGGGTTTTGGGCTAACTAGGATTTTCAGTGGAGGTGAACGCGATGCTTGATCCCTTTATCGAGGCGTGGGAGTTGCGCGAGCTGGTTCTGAAGAAAGAAGTCAGGCCGCGCGAAGTCGCCGAGTTTTTTCTGGCTCGCATCGAAGAGCTCAATCCAAAACTCGGCGCGTTTATCACCGTCACCGCCGATCGCGCGCTCGCGGATGCGGCGCGGGTCGAGAAGATGAGCAGCTCGGAAGGAGTGAAGCTGCCGCTGTTCGGGGTGGCGTATTCGCTCAAGGATTTGCTCTGGACCAAGGACATTCGCACCACGTTCGGCTCCAAGAATTATGAGAACTGGCATGCGCCGGCGGATGCGGAGCTCGCGGTGCGGCTGGCGAATGCCGGCGGAATTCTGCTTGGGAAAACTTCCACGCCCGAGTTTGGACTGCGGCCGACGACCGAAGGCGGTCTCTGTCCGCCCGCGCGAAATCCGTGGAACCTCGAACATACCGCGGGCGGCTCGAGCGGCGGCTCGGCGTCGGCGGTCGCCGCGGGATTGCATCCGGTGGCGCAGGGCAGCGATGGCGGCGGATCGGTGCGAATCCCGGCTGCATGCTGCGGGCTGGTGGGGATCAAGCCGTCGCGCGGGCGAATCACGACGGCGCCGGCCGCCGGGGAGGGGTGGGCCGGGCTTTCGACGACCGGACCGATTGCGCGCACGGTTCGCGACGCGGCGCTGATGCTCGATGCGATGGCAGGGATGATGCCGGGGGATCCGTACGCGGCGCGGCCGCATACGCGTCCGTTCGTCGAGGAAGTTTCGGCGCATCCGAAAAAACTGCGGCTCGCGATGATTAACAAAAGCGTACTCGGCGCCGTTGACGACGAAACTCTCGCTGCGCTCGAGTCCGCATGCGGCGTGTTGCGCGAGATGGGGCATAGCATCGAGCCGATCGCGCTCGATCCGGGCGCGATGCTCGGCAAGTACGCGCGCGTGATCGTCGGTGCGTCAGTGTCGGCGCTGAATATTCCAAATCCCGACCTGCTCGATCCGGCGGTGCGCAGCAGCTACGACTGGGGCGCGAAAATTTCCGCCGCCGACTATATCCGCGCCGTGACCGGGATGCACAATACGTCGCGCGAAATAATCCACGCGCTGATGCCGTACGACGCGCTGATCGCGCCGACGCTCACGCGGCCCGCCGTGCGCATCGGCACCCTGGCGACGAATCCGGAGACCGGCGCGGACGAAATCTACGGATGGATCGCGTTCACCTTCCCGTTCAACTCGACCGGTCAGCCGGCCATTTCGATCCCCAACGGATTCAGCAAATCGGGATTGCCGCTCGCGCTTCAGATTGTCGGCCGACCCGCTGACGAAGCAGGGATAATCGCGCTGGCGGCGGAGTTCGAACGCGCGCGCCCGTGGAAGGACAAGCATCCGGAGATTTAAGAGATAATCGCCTGCGCGGCGGGCGGCATGGGTGACCCCTGCACCCGGTGAGCACTCGGCGCGTTGTGGACGTTGCTAGACGCGTGTTAAGCGTGGTTAGCATGCATTAGATTGCTTTTGCCTCCAACGCACTGGTCTATGGTGCAAATCTTGCTCGTATCGAGCGACCGAGAGCAAATTTCTATCCTGGAAGCGGGGAAAGATGGGGAGATACGGGGAAAACCTATGAGTTATATGACGAAGGCAGTGGTTTTGGTTGCTTGCATGCTTGTGCTCGGTGTTGCGTCAACGCCACAAAACGCGTCCGCTATCAACGTCTGCAGCGCCAGTCCGCCGACTCAGCAGACGACGTTGACGCGGCCGATTCCGCTCGGCATTTCGGGCGGAAATATCAAATCGCTCCTTAGAGCCAAGAACGGAAGCTTGAAAGGTTGTTTTAGTGGGACTTTGGGGTCGATGGTTCAGGACTCAAGCGACAATCTATACATCCTGAGCAATAATCATGTGCTCGCGAATCAAAATAAGGCTAAACGCGGCGAGCTCATCGTGCAGCCGGGCCTGGCGGACGTACAGTGCGTGAGGTCACAGAGCAATGCGGTCGCAACTTTCAGCCGCGCTATCAAACTCAAGTTCGGTGGCCACAAGAACTTCGTCGATGCCGCGATTGCGGCGGTTGAGCCGGGACAGGTGAATCCGCAAATCCTGTTTATCGGAGACATTGCAAGCTCGGAGGATGATGCGCCGGTGCTCGGGATGGGTGTTCAGAAAATGGGTCGCACGACTTGCGTCACGACCGGGATAATTTCGGCGCTGGACGCCAACGTTAAGATAAACTACTCGGATACGATGAAGCCGCATTTGGCTAAATTCGTCAACCAGATTCAGATTACCGGCAGCGCTCATACTCCTACCTTCGCCGGACCCGGCGACTCCGGATCGCTAATCCTGACTCAGGATAGTTGCCCGCTGGCGGTAGCTCTGTTGTTTGCGGGCTCAAGTGACGGATCGCTTACGTTTGCCAATCCAATTTCCGAGGTGACCAGCAGGCTCGGCGTTTCGATGGTCGGCACTTGCACTGCCTCGCTCACCTCGGACGCGCCTGGCGCCGACGCTTTGGCGGCGAGTATTGGCATGTCGAAAGAGGTCGTTGCATCGGCCAAGGCGGTTCGCGACCGGCACGAGGATCAGCTTATGGGCATCCCGGGTGCGGTCGGCACTGGAATCGCGGCGGGCGATCAAGCGGGTCAGCCGGCTATTGTAGTTTACGTCAATAGCCTGACGGCGCAGGTGAAGGCCGCTGCGCCGACGAACGTCGAGGGCACGCCGGTCAAGCTTATCCAAAGCGGCGAAATCGTGGCCTACTGAGACAGCGCGCCGGTTACGGGCGCGCCTCGAGGACCAGATTGAAGGGGGTCGCGGTGGCAAGGCGGACGCGGGTGAATCCTCACGCCGTCAGCACTTCGCGCAACCTCGTTTCCCCGGCTTGCGCACCCAGGCCCTTGCCGACTTCCTGCGACAGCGAGCCCGGCACGCAAATCATCGTAGAGGCGGCGTAGAAGACGCGGCCGATCGGATTCAAATTGTCCTCGAGGCGATCGTTGCCGAACGGCTCGACCACCATCCAGGTTCCATCTTCGGCCAGCGTGCGCTTGACGTGGGCGGCGGCGCCGACCGGATCGCCCATGTCGTGCAGGCAATCGAAGAACGCGACCAGGTCGAAGGTTCCCGGGTAGTCCTTGGCCGCAGCGCGCTCGAAGACGACGCGATCGGCAAGCCCCTCGGCGCGCGCGATTTCGCGGGCGCGGTCGATCGACGGCTGATGATAGTCGAAGCCGAAGAAGCGCGATTTCGGAAACGCCTTGGCCATCAGGATTGCCGAAGCGCCATGACCGCATCCGACGTCCGCGACGCGCGCGCCGCGCTCGAGTTTCTCGCGGACGCCGTCGAGCGCGGGAATCCATTCCGATACCAGATGCATCGCGTAGCCGGGGCGGAAGAAGCGTTCGGTGCCGCGGAACAGACAGGGGTCGTGCTCGTGCCATCCGACCCCGCCGCCGTTGCGAAAGGCGTTGGCTACTTTGGGTTCGTCGCGGACGGCGGCGGCCGCTATCTCGTACATCGCGGGGAAAAATGCCGGCCCGGTTTCATCGGCGAGCACCAGCGCCTGCTCGGGCGAAATCGAAAAGCGCGCCGAGGCAGCGTCGTAGTTGATGTATCCGGCGGCGGCTTGAGCGGCGGCCCATTCGCGCACGTAACGCTCGACGGTGCCGGTTTTCGCCGCGAGTTCGGCGGGCGTCAACGGTCCGGCGGCGGCGAGGGTTTTGTAGAAGCCGAATTTGTCGCCGATCAGCACCAGCGCCACACCCATCGCGGCGCCGACGTCGCCGAACATTTTATTGATCAGTTCCTGTAGTTTGTTTGGGTCGATGGCCATCGCAACTCCTCCGGCCCCCCGGCGTTTGCTCTTTTTAGAAAGGTCGCGCGCTTGCGTCAATGCGTGAGGGAGCGGCGCGTGCGCGGGTGTCCGTAGCGCAGAATTGCCGCGTCGCGCTCGAAAGCTTCAGCGATTGCGTTCGAGACCAAGCGGATTTTCGCGGCGCGCCGCAAGTCCTGATGCACTACGAGCCAGACCGGGCGCATCGTCGGCCGTTCAGCGGACCATAGGCGCTCCAGTTCGGGATGATCGTCAGCGACACAGCAGGCCAGCTCGCAGATTCCGATTCCCTCGGCGACAGCCTTCATCTGAGCAAAGCCGCCCGTCGCATGCATCGCGACTCGCGTCCCTTCCAGAGACTCTCCGTGGAACGGTATGCCGAGTTCCGCTGGGGTGATGGGAAAATTGATCAGAGAATGCCCGCGCAGACCCGCGCCGCGTCTGGGTCTGCCATGGGCCGCGAGGTAGCGCCGGGACGCGTAAGCGGTGACTCCAAACTCGCCGAGCTTGCGGCAGACCAGGTTTGAGTCGGTGGGCCGTGGGATACGGACGGCGATATCGGCCTGGCGTCGCGCGATGTCGAGGGTGCGAAGACTTATCAGCAAATCAACCTGGAGTTGCGGGTGCTTTTCGAGGAGCGTGGCAAGGGCCGGCAGGATGACCTGATGGGCGAGTATCTCGATCGTCGTCAGCCGCACCAGTCCGCTCGATCTGGTGTCAAGGCCGGTCGCCAGCCGATCGACAGCGAGCGCTGCGGCCTCCATGCCCTCGGCCTGGTTCAAGATTGCCTGACCGGCGGAGGAGATCGCGAATCCTTCGGGCGTGCGGCTGAACAGTTTGGCGCCAAGGCGGCGCTCGAACGCGGTGAGGCGGCGCCCGACGGTGGCGTGATCGACGCCCAAAGCGCGGGCCGCGCCCGACAGGCTCCGTTCACGGGCGATCGCGAGAAAGAAGCGGATATCGTCCCATTGCTCCATCGCAAAAAAGCCTCCGTGAAATTATGCACGACAGGTGTGCACAGATACCAATTTTCACGAATCTGCGGCGGGCGCAAGAATTCCGAATCGAGCGACCGATCGATTTACTAAAATTCGTGAAGTTCCAGGAGCGCATGATTGATGGACAAGCAGGAAGAACGAGGCTGGGTAGTAGTCGGCGCGCTGTTCGCGACCTTGTTTCTGATTTGGGGACCGGTCAACGCCGCCGGTGTGTTCTTTATTCCAGTGGTCAAGCACTTCGGTTGGAGCCGCGGTTTTTTCTCGCTGCTGGCCGGCACGGCGCCGCTGGCGGCAGGCCTTAGCAGTCCGGCGGTTGGATGGCTGATGGATCGGATCGGCGCGCGCCAGGTGATGATCGCGGGCGCATCGATGGTGGCGCTGGGTTTCATGGCGCTCAGCCGCGCGAATTCGGCGGCCGAGTTCCTGATAATCTTCGTCTTGCTCGGTGTCGGGATCACCGCGTCGACGGTCATTCCGAGTGCGCTGGTGATCACCAACTGGTTCAGCGAGAAGCGCGGGCTCGCACTGGGGGTCGCTTTCGCGGGAATCCCGTTGGGCGGCAGCGGGATTACAATCCTGGCGAACTACGTGGTGCTGCATTACGGATTCCGGGCGGGATACTTCGCGATGGGCGTGCCGATCGTGTTGATAGTGATTCCGCTACTGGCCGCGTTCGTGCGCACGCGGCCGGACGCGAACGCAAACGATTTGGAACTGGCGCGGGCGGCGACGACGGTGTCGGGCCTCGAGTTGAGAGAAGCGCTTCGGTCGCGATCGTTCTGGCTGATCGCGATAGCCGAAGTCTTGTTCGCCACCGCCGGCGTCGGCGTTCGGGTTCATCTGGTTCCCTATCTCAGCGGCATCGGATATGCGCCGACGGGTGCATCCGTTCTGTTCGCCGCGATGTTCATATTCAGCGCAATCGGGAGTTTTGTAATTGGATCCCTGGCGGATCGCCGCGGCGGACGCGTGATGCTTGCGGCGGTGTTCGTCGCGGGCGGGGCCGGTATCGTCGCATTGCTCGGGGCCGCGCACCTGGCTGCGGTGGTAGCGTTCATCCTGGTGTTCGGATTTGTGAGGGAGACGCACTTGCTGCCGCTGGTGATCAACGAATCTCTCGGCATCCGGCGACTTGGATCGATCCTGGGACTGCTGGCGCTGTTCACGACATTCGGATTTGCGGCGGGACCGGCGATCGCGGGGCGGATTTTCGATGTGACCGGCAGTTACACCGACGCCTGGATTCTGTTCGCCGCGATGGGGCTGGTATCGGCGCTGGCGATGCGCGCAACTCTGCCGCTCGCCGACGAGAGATCGCGCATTGTGATCGGGAGGACGGCAGCCGCGTAGCGAAATCGGCCGGTGCTTGCTGCATTCGGGCAGCGTGTTTTTCGCGCTAATCAAAGGAATCGTTTCTGACCGCGACCTTCGGCTTCCTCCGCCTCGGCTCGCTGGCGGCTGAGCGGCCGCTGATGTTCTACCATGCTCGCGCTCCGCGAGCGGCGGATCCGCGAGACTCAGCTCAGCCAGGCGGGACGAGCAATCCGGCGTTCGTTTTCATCGACTGCGCATACCTCATGCGCGCGGCGTGCTCTTTTCTCAAGAACGGCCGTGCGTACGTGCATCAACGAGGAGTGGGTCGCATTCGGGCGAGGATTGAATAGAATGTCAATCTCGAAATTCCCGGGAGGGGACGATCGATTGCGATGAGCGAACTGGACCAATTGAAGGTGTACGGCGAGACCGGAGTCGGCTGGTGCCGTCTGACGCCGCCCAACGAGACCGTGGACGAGCATGGCCAGCCGACCGCGCGCGCCAACGCCTTCAACGCGGCGGACCCGCGTGCACCGGGCCGGCGCGTGTTCGACGACCCGGAGGTGTGCAGGCTGCGCGAGCATTTGCGGCAACACAACGGGATTCGCGGCCTCGAGATCGTCGAGCCCCATGAGGTGGAGCGGGCAGCGAGAATCTTTTTCCGGGATGGATTCGTGGTGGTCCGCGATTTGCTCGACGCGGACGCCCTGGAGCGGTGGCGCGAAGGCAGCGCCAAGGCGCTGAAGCAGATCCTCGAAGTTCCCGGCGTGGGCGGCCGCAAGTACATGACAGAGTCCTTCCGGCTCCCGCATCGCTACAGCTACGGCACTTCGTCGGCCTCGCGGCACATGCTGCACGAGCCGGTATGGGCCTCGATGATCGACCTGCCGACGACGACGCCGATCCTGTCGAAGATTTTCGGCACGGACAAATACCTGGTGGTCGGTGCGGGCGGCGACCTGTGCCTGCCGGGCGCGATCGAGTACCAGGCGCTGCATCTGGATTTGCGCGAGCGCGAGACCTATCAGTTGCCCGAAGGGCGGCTGCGCCAAGCCCGGAGACTTGGGATCAAGTTCAGGAGGCGTGAGGGCTCCAGCGAGCTCGAGCATTCGAGCTGGCAACTAATCATTGAGCGCACGCCGCCGATGATAGCGATCAATTTTCTGATGTCGGACCTGACCTGGGAGAACGGGCCGATTCGGCAGATCCCCGGCACGCAGGGCCGCGTCGCCAACCCACCCTCACCGGTCGAAGAACCGGAGTGGATGCGGCTTTCGACGTTGGTCGGAGCGCCCGCCGGCGCCGGGGTCATTCGCGATGTCCGGGCATGGCACGGAGCGACGCCGAATGTGGGAAGAGAGATCCGGGCGATGCCCAATGTCGAATACGGAGCACCGTGGCTGGAGGAGCGCTGGTTCATACCGTCGATGCCGCATGACATCTGGAAGTCGCTATCTCCGCATGCGCAGCGCGCGAGCCGCCGCATCAAACTGGCGCCCGGCGTCTGGCCCGCCGGCGCCGGCGTCATGCATCCGCTCTCGAGCGCTCGCGAGGAAGCGAAGGCCCGGGCGCAGTTAAAGCGATAAGTTCCGGCTTGCCTCGAGCGGGTGTATGTTCGAGATGTAAATTTGGAATTGTGCCCGAATCGCGAGGCGGCCGAGTGAAATAATGAAATACGCGCGGCTGGTGTTGCGAAATCTCTCGCGCAACATCCGGCGCACCAGCTTGACTTTTTTGCGATCGCGCTGGCGGCGTTTACCTACTCGACGCTGGCAAGCCTTCCCTACCTGACGGCGCATCTGATGAGCGGTCCGACTTCCGAGCGCGGGCCTCGTTAGAAGCTGTCAAGTTTCAGCGGCATCACGCGAACGATGGGACCGTCGAACACAACGGCCGGCGGCAAGCGCTCGCCCCAAATGGCTTGCGGCGGATACACGGCGACCAGGTCCCAGAGAATTCCGCGGGAGGAGCAGCATTTGGGCCCCGTCTGCGCATCGCGGGAGTTGGCCATGATTTTCGCCAGCGCGTGTTGCTTGTCCCAGAACTGACTAACACGCGCGTCAGACAGCCGCTCAAGTGCCCAACTTGATGGCGCTGTCCAATCTGTCGGCAAGATGGGCTCCCAGACGGCGTAAACTATCACGTTGGCGGTCGATCGTTGTTCAAGCATCTTCTGGACTGCGGAGGCCCCCCGCAGGCAGACGGGTCAAGTGGGCGAGAGCAGGAGAATGATTCGAATGCGATCCGAATTCCGGTTGAAGTCGCGCTTCAAACTATCCAGAGAAACCGTGTTCAGGTCGCCAAGCGGCGGCTGGCCTTCGGGCACCTGGTGCCCGCTGAGATACAGGCGGGCCACGACGAACACAGCGAATATCGCGACGGCGGACAAAATTACGGTTCTCAAACTCATTGCGGTTAAACCTAGGGAAATAGATCGGCAAGGACGCCGGCCATGACTTGAGGGAAAACGAGCGTGGCCAGAACCACCATCGCAGAGAACCAAAATAGCGCGGCGCCCGTCCGGCTGCGCGGCCGGCAAGTTCCGCGGTATCGATACAATTGCGCGAATCCGAACCCGAGCAGTGCGAGCGATAACCCCATCAGCCAGGGCCGCAGCGGTTGCACCAGAACGCCGAGGCTCGCGGTTCCCGCGGCGGCGGCGATGCCAAGCGGAAGACAGCATACAAGGGTCGAGAGCGCGCTGATGACAGCCGCCGCAGGAACGATCTTTTCTGAGTGTCTCATCTTTCGTTCGACTCCGAATGCGTCAATGAGGGCGTCGAGCGGAGCGCCGCGCGAATCATCTCGAGCGGAGGGACGCCAACCAGCTTTCCACCCGCTGCGTACGTTCGGCACGAGAGTCCGTATTGACGCTGCTCGGTCCCGGTCACCATCGGCTCGATATCCTTGCCGTCGATCCGGATCGAGGGTGAGCCCATGAACTCCAGCGCCTGCGCTTGCGCGGTGTCTGTCACCTCTATTTCCAAGACCTCGTCCCGCAGTCCTGATACACGCATGGTTTCCCTGAGCGTTCGTGCCGCCTCTCGATAGTTGGGACACTCGGCTATATAAAGGAGTTCGACCTTCATCCGTTCCTCACCGAACCGGCAGCTTTGCGCGCCGATCTGATCGATGATTGCCGCTGGCGCGTTGCTGCGGCTGCCGAGACCTGCTCAAGCCAGCCGTTCGCGTCGAGACTGTCCAGAATCGGGCAGCCGTTGCTCTTTCGGCGCCGGGCGCACGCATCGACGAGTTCGCCAAGCGCGTCCTTAACCTTGGTCAGCGATCTGATCTTCTCATCTATGTCGGCGATCTTGGCCCGCGTCCTTTTCTGGACCCGATCGCAGGCGTCGGTCGAATAGACCCGCAGCGCCAATAACTCTCTGATCTCGCCCAGCGAGAATCCCAGTGCCTTGGCGTGCCGGATGAACCTGAGCCGCCTTAGATCGTCATCGGAGAAGACCCGGTATCCGGAAATCGTGCGCGAGGGTCGAGGAAGCAGCCGACACCTCTCGTAGTAACGGACGGTCTCTCGATTCACGCGAGCACGCCGCGCCAACTCGCCAACCATGAGCTGTTCCATCAGGACAACCTCGGGGAGGGGTGCCGATACTGGCCACTCTCAGACGGGCTTCATCGGCCTCACCACCTGTGCAGCGAGTCTACACCTGGTACCAAGGTACAAGGTCAAGTCTCGCGGAATGGCGATCGGGCGCTAAACCGGCGAGGGCCGCCGCCTTTGAGCGCCGGCGACTGCCGATTTTCAGCGCGGCGTGAGGTTGAAAGCCTTGGCGAGCAGCTCGTGCGAGCGCATCCGCGCCTGATGGTCGTGAACGACCGTCACCAGCATCACCTCGTCGAGATGCAGGACGCTTGCGATATCCACCAGCGTATCGCGGACGTGGTCGGGCGTGCCGATGATCGCGCGCGGCCATTCGCCCGTCTCGCGCATCATCACGTCGGCCGGTAGCGGGCCGGGTCCCAACTCGGCGAGCGCATCCTCAGGTGTGGGAATCGGGCCACGCATTCCATTGCGCGCGTGACGCACGAAGAGCCGCACGCTCGACGCCATGCGTTGGGCTTCGGCGTCAGTCGGTGCGCAGATAGCGCTGATTCCCAAAATTGCGGTGGGTGCGGACAGCTCGCTCGAGGACTTGAAGTGCGCGCGGTAGTACTCGAAGGCGGCGCGCGTGTGCGTGGGATCGATGAAGTGCGCGAAGGCGTAGGGCAAGCCGAGCTGCGCCGCGGCGGCCGCGCTCCACATGCTCGATCCGAGCAGCCACACGTCGGGCGCACCGGGCATCGCGGGCGAGAGTTCGATGCGGCTGAAAGCGTGATCGGGACGGAAGCTGCCGTGCAGGAACGCGATCAGCTCGAGCAGTTGTTTGGGGAAGTCGTCTTCGGTTTGCTGCGCGCTGCGATCGCGCCGCAGCGCGAATGAATCGAGCGGGCTGCCGCCCGGCGCGCGGCCGATGCCGAGATCGATGCGGCCGGGATAGAGCGCATGCAGCACGCGGAAACACTCGGCGACTTTCATCGGGCTGTAATGCGGCAGCATCACGCCGCCCGAGCCGATGCGGATATGCGAAGTCTCGGCGCCGAGGCGCGCAAGCAGGACTTCGGGCGCGGGGCTGGCGAACGCGCCGGTCGCATGATGCTCGGCGATCCAGTAGCGCTCATAGCCGAGGCTATCGGCAAGCCGCGCAAGCTCGATGGTGTTGCGGAACGCGTCGGCAGTGGTGAAGCCGGCGGGCACGGGACACTGGTCGATGATCGAGAGTTTCATGGAGATGGTTACAGCGTCATCTTGCTTTGGTACGGGAGACGATTCCAGAGGCGGATCGGAATGCACGCAGGCAGATCCTGACCTCTTCTTGTCCGAGGAGAGGTCGGCGCGCGCCGAAGGAGCGCGGCGGGAGAGGTGCAAAGCCGGCCGTCGCGACCACGACAGTTTTTCTTTGCGCCATTGCACGGAAGTGGTGCTGCCGTCCGGCGGCGGACGGGTGTCTATGAATTGCGATTAGACGAGTAGGCGTTGCTGCGCTGTCTGGCGCGGCACCTCTCCCGGCGACACCGCGTTTCACGCGGCTTATGCCGACCTCTCCTCGGACAAGGAGAGGTTAGGATGGAGAAGCTGACGCCACACTGTTGACGCTCTGGTAAAAGCGTCCGGCATTGGCGAGAATCCGCTCGTGAGTCCGAGCCGGGCGTCCGGCGGGACAACACCCTACACGGAGGACGAATCAATCATGAGTTGGGATTTTGAAACTGAGCCGGAGTTCCAGAAGGAGCTCGACTGGATCGAAAAATTCGTGCGCGAGGAGGTCGAGCCGCTCGAATTCGTGCTCGATTGCCATCCTTACGACGTGCGTGATCCGAAACGCAACGCACTGGTGCGGCCGCTTCAGGCCGAGGTGAAAAAGCGCAAGCTGTGGGCGTGCCATCTCGGGCCGGAGCTCGGCGGTCAGGGCTATGGGCAGGTCAAGCTCGGACTAATCAACGAAATTCTGGGGCGCGCGACCTACGCGCCGATCGTGTTCGGATGCCAGGCGCCCGACTCGGGCAACGCCGAGATCCTCGCGCATTACGGGACGCCCGAGCAGAAGAAAAAATATCTGCAGCCGCTGCTCGACAACGAAATCGTGTCGGCCTTCTCGATGACCGAGCCGCAGGGCGGCGCCGATCCGAAAGTGTTCAAGACGCATGCGGAGCTGAAGGGCGATAGCTGGGTGATCAACGGCGAGAAGTGGTTCTCGTCGAATGCGCATCTCGCGTCGTTCCTCATCGTGATGGTGGTGACGGACCCCGAGGCCAAGGAATACAACCGCATGTCGATGTTTATCGTGCCGAAGGACACTCCGGGCGTGAACATTTTGAAGAACCTTGGCGTCGGCACGCACGAGCGCGGCGGCAGTCACGCGTACATCCGCTACGAAGACGTTCAGGTGCCGAAGGACCACATGCTGGGACCGCGCGGCGGCGCGTTCGTGGTCGCGCAGACGCGCCTCGGCGGCGGCCGGATTCATCATGCGATGCGCACGATCGGCCAGGTGCGCAAGGCGTTCGACATGATGTGCGAGCGGGTGCTGTCGCGCACGACGCAGGGATCGCGCCTGGCGGACAAGCAGATGGTGCAGGAAAAGATTGCGGACTCGTGGATGGAGATCGAACAATTCAGGCTGCTGGTGCTGCGCACGGCGTGGAAGATCGATCGGTACAAGGACTATCTGAAAGTGCGCAAGGATATCGCGGCGGTGAAGGCGCTGATGCCCAAGGTCTTCCATGACGTGGCGGCGCGCGCGCTGCATCTGCACGGATCGCTTGGCGCCACCGGCGAGATGCCGTTCGTCGAGCAGGTGATCCAGAGCTTCCACATGGGACTGGCCGACGGGCCGACCGAGGTCCACAAGATTACGCTCGCGCGCCAGGTGTTGCGCGACTATAAGGCGACCGACGGTCTGTTCCCGACGCAGCACATACCGCGGCTGCGCGAGGCGGCGATCAAGAAGTATGCGGACAGGATCGAGCTCGAGGTGGCGAATCATTAAGCGGGTCAGAGTTACAGATCGGTGAGCGCGAAAAGTTCGCGATATTTCGGCGCGCGGTAAAATCTACAGGACTCGCGGCGCAGGCCGGATCGAAATTCTCTTGGCGGTTCGTACGGGCACAGAAAATGCTCCCTCGATCGCAAGAGGAAGACGACCATGGCCAAGATGATTTTTTCGCTCGGGTTCTGGATGACCATCGTGCTCTTCGTCGCACTTGGCTGGGCGTTGGACCGCGCATGGGGCTCAGGGTGCTCCGGCTCGATGGATTGCGGGTATCAGCGCGCGACATCCGCATCCGCTGGCGCTTCTGACGAAAATAAAAGTTTTGAAAACGATTTGCGTGCTCGCGACGTTGCCCGCGGCATCAAATGCGCGCCCAACTCAATAGCGCAAGGCGCCGACCCTCGCTTTCAGCAGATGGCAGACTTGCAGGCCGGCGCTCCGATTTACGCGCCGGGCCTGTCGTTGACGATCTCGCGTCGCCCGCCGGAAGTGAGCCTCTGCCCGGGCCCAATCGAAATTCCGCGTCACTGATACATCGTCGGCCGCGCACTCTTCCGGTTTCAGTTGCATAACGAAACCCGACTCGGCTAGAACCGAAGAAGTTTTCGTACAATCGAAACACAGGAGAGGCGACGATGCAGACGATCAAGTTCGACGATATACCCGCGCTCACCGCGAAGATCGGCAAGGAGTTCGGTCCGTGGAGCGAGCCGATTCACGTGACGCAGGAAAAAATCAACCAGTTCGCCGACGTGACCGGCGACCATCAGTGGATTCATATCGATATCGAGCGGTGCAAGAAGGAAAGTCCGTTCGGCGGACCGGTCGCACACGGGTTTCTGACGCTGAGCCTGCTGCCGGCGTTCAAGAATACCGATGAGTACGCGATCACGGGATTTCGCAACGTCGTGAATTACGGCGCCAACAAGTTGCGCTTCGTCGCGCCGGTGCCGGCCGGCGCCAGCGTCCATGCGCGCTCGCGGCTGATAGCGGTCGAGCCGCGTCCGATGGGCACGATGCTCACGCGCGAGACGGAAATCCAGGTCGTGGGATCGCAAAAGCCGGCGGTCGTGTACGAAGCGCTGATGCTGTTCGTGAAGTAACCGGGAGATCAGTTGATGGGGTACGAACAGATCATTTACGAGGTCTCGGAAAATATCGCGACCATCACGCTCAACCGGCCGGAGAAGCTCAACGCCTTCACCGGCATCATGATGAACGAGATGATCGACGCGCTCGACAAGGCGGACGCGGACGACAACGTGCGCGCGATCATCGTGACCGGCGCGGGCCGCGCGTTTTGCGCGGGGGCGGACTTGTCGGCGGGTCCGCGGACGTTCGACTCGACGCGCGCGGATCGTCCGGACCGCAAGGCCGCGATCAAGGCCGACGGCACGGTGGATTGGAGCAACGAGGGAGTTCGCGACGGCGGCGGGCGGCTGACGCTGCGCATTTTCGAATGTCTGAAGCCGGTGATCGCGGCGGTCAACGGACCGGCGGTGGGTGTCGGCGTGACGATGCAACTGGCGATGGACGTGCGGCTGGCGTCGGAGAATGCGCGCTTCGGTTTCGTATTCGCGCGTCGCGGAATCGTGCCGGAGGCGTGCTCGAGCTGGTTCCTGCCGAAGATCGTCGGCATCTCGCAGGCGCTGGAATGGACGTTCACGGGGCGCGTTTTCCCCGCTCAGGAAGCGCTCGAAGGCGGGCTGATCAAAAAGATCTACCAACCCGATCAACTAATTCCGGCGGCGCGGGCACTCGCGCGCGAGATTGCCGACAACACTTCGCAAGTGGCGGTCGCGCTGATTCGCCAGATGCTGTGGAAGATGGCGGGGGCGGACCATCCGATGGAAGCGCACAAGATCGACAGCCGCGGAATCTTTGCGCGCGGTTCGTCGGCGGATGTGAAGGAGGGCGTAGCGTCGTTTTTGGAAAAGCGGCCGGCGAAATTTCCGGACAAGGTCTCGAAGGACTTGCCCGCGTATTTTCCGTGGTGGAAAGATCGAAAGTACAGCTAGGTCCAATCACGCCGGCGCAGGGCCTTCGGGAAATTGCGGCAGAGTGTCGGTGATTTCGTGCCACGGCGCCTTCGAGCCGACGTAGATGTGGGAGGTGGTGCGAATCTTCGGATCGTCGTCGAGCGCACCCGCCGGAATCAGCACGACGTTGCGAGCTGGAACCGCGCGCGGCATCGGACTTCCGCAGACACGGCAAAACGAATTTCCAAATCTCTGCGCATTCGGCAGCCGGTAAGTGATCACGAGATCTTCGCCACGAAGCCACCTGAATGCCGCAGCCGGCACGAACAGGTTGGCGGCGAAGGCGGCGCCGCGCGCCTTGCGGCAGCGCGAGCAATGACAGTTGCGCAGCTCGATTTGATCGCCGGCCTCGAACGCCACGCCACCGCACAGACAGCTTCCCCCGGTCATCGCGATCACCTCCGTTTCACGGCTTGCGGCAAATGACGACGCGAACTTCGCCGGCCTGCGCGGCCTTTATGACGACGCGCTGGTGGTCGGGATCCTGCTCGGCAACGCCGCCGATCACTTCGATCTCGCATCCGCGCGGATACTGAAGACGGGGAACGAATATCTCGGTTTCGCGATCCGCGCTTGGAACGGCCTCGAAAGTGTAATCGAACAATCCCGTGACTCGGTCGAATTTCATCTTGCGCGGAGTTCCCTGGGTCGCCATCGCGTACGGTCTGACGAAGCCGGCGAGGGCGCGGCCGCCGCTATTGATGTCGGATGGATTAGTCTGTTGGTCGCGGGAGAAGATACTCAGATCCTCCTGGTTCCAGCCGTCGCCAATAGCCAGATCGTTCTTATTCGATGCAGTATAGTTCCACTGCGTACTGTTGATGAGCAGAGTATCCAGTGCATTATACATCAGGTCGAGCGCGACGATGTGAGGAGTCCATGGCGCATCGCTGCGATCGCCGGCGCGAAAAGCCCGGTACGCGTCGGCGCCGTTCAAATCGAACGGAATTCCGCATTCGCCTATTAGAGTAGGCGCGCCGCCGTTCACCGTCTCTGACATTCGCGCGAATTTGCCCAGCTGGCGTTCGTAACGCGCCTGCAATTGCTCGGCGGCGTCCGCGATTTCGCCGGTCATCGCGCCGAGGCTGAAGTTTGGATTGAAGGTCTTGGTGGCGAGCGTCAGCACGTCGTACCAGTGACCGGCGTTGACGGTGTTGGGCGGCGTGTCGGCGGGAAAGCCGGGTCCGACGAAGCCCGACATTGGATCGAGCTCGGCGAACAGGATCCAGTCGGGATTAATTTCGCGCATCGTCTCGCCGACGCGCGCGAAAAATGGTCCCATGTAATCCTCGATGAAGTTGACCTTGCGGTCGCCGACGCGCTGGAAAAAGTCATCGCGGAAAACGTCAAAAGTGCCGTCGTTATTGAGTTTCCACGCACCCGCTTGCTCGAACGGATCGGGCCGATTGTCGGCCCAGATCGAGATGCGGCCGGGATTGATCGTGCGATCCCGATTGTGCACGACCGTCTTCGCCGCCGGATCGAAGTCGAGCACCGGTATCGAGCGCGCGACTCCGTGCGAGACCAGCAATCCGTCGATCGGCGACCACGCGAGACCTGGCATCGCGCGGTTGGGATTGGTCTCGCTCGGGCCGAGATGACGATAGCTGAGCGACTGTCCGATCCATCCTGGAGTGGGTTCGTTGAGCGAGTCGAAGCCCATGAGGTTGGGCAGGTCGCGGACCCGGCGCGCGATCTCGCGCATCGCTCCGAGGTAATGCTCGAGCAGGTAGTCTTGAACGTTCTCGCCTTCGATCGTCAGGGCCGGGGCGAAGTCGCGGCCGGCGAAAAACAGCGTCCACATGATGCCGTTGACGGGACGGCGCGAGTTCGCCGACCAGCTCATCGTCGGGTAGCGATCCTCCTGGCGGCCGCCGCGCGAATAGTCATATAGATTTTGCATTACATGGGCGGAGCCTGATTCGGCGATTCGTCTATAGTCAATTCCGACTTTCTCGAATAGCCAGCCGGGCGCGCCGTCGCCGCCGGACATTCGACTCCATACGTCCTGATGAAAATCCACGAATACATAGAAGCCATAGTCACCGGCGAGGCGGCACAACTCGGCGAAGTAATCCAGGTACTCACTGTCATAGTCATTCGGGCCGCGATGCTCGACCGCCTCCCAGGTGGTTAGCAGCCGCAGGCAGTTGAAGCCCCACGCGCGCAGGCGCGAGAAGTGCTCATCGGCCTCGGCCATCGGAAACGGACGGCCGATGAAGGAGACCTCGCGATGGTCGGAAAAGTCCGAGGGGAAATTGGTGCCGCCGTCGGGATAAGGAACTTTGCAATCGCCGCCCAGGTTGACACCGCGCAAAATAACCCGGCGCCCGTGTTCGTCAACGAACCACCGCCCTTCGATATGCAGTCGTGGCAGATTCATGGCGCGAGGTTGACGCAATGTCCGTTCGCCCGTCAAGCTGCGAACCGAATGGCCGAGAGCTGGCAAGAGAGCGAAATAATTGCGGGGCTGTTTGTCGGCGATTTGCAGGACGCGCAAAAGTTCGACGGCACGATTATCAGCGTGCTGCCCGACCTGCCGGAGGGCGAACCGCCGCACGCCATTCAGATGCCGTTCCTGGCGGAAGGCGTGCTGACGCTCGACCAAACGGCGGCGCTGATCGACGACGAGCTCGCGCTGGGGCATAGCGTGCTGGTGCATTGCGAAGAAGGATGCGAGCGCGCGCCGCTGGTGGTCGCGTGGTTTCTGAAAACCAAGCGCGGTCACACGCTCGACCAGGCGTATGCGCTGCTCAAGCGCCGGCGTCCGATGGTCGTGGATCGGCGGCGCTGGCTGGGTATCCACAACCGATAGCTACATCTAAAGTATCCGCGACCAATTGACTATTCGCTGGCGACGGCTCACGCTGGCGTCGCGAGGGGTGACCCCTCGACCCAGTATCTGGCGAGAGCGGCTCCGATGTCGCCTTCCTGATTGCGGGCGTTGGCGATGAGTGCGGGCGATATGGCGGGCTTTTTTAATAGAGCGAAAGAGTCCACAAAAAACGCGATCGGACACTTGCGCGCCGCGTTTCATCCGAGCAAGCCGTGGGTCGCGCGCGCGCAGGAGATCGGCCGTTCGCGGCGCGTGCGCAAAATCGGTGTGATCGTGCTCACGGTCGTGCTGTTCCTCGGACTCGCGACCTATATCGCGGTTCCTCCCATATTGCGCCACGTGCTGACCGGCCCGGTCGCCGGCAGCATCCATCGCCAGGTGAGCGTCGGCAAAATTCGCTTCAATCTTTACCGGCTGAAGCTCGATCTCGACCAACTGCACGTTGGCGAGCGCGACGATCCGCAGAAGCCGTTCGTCGATCTCGGGCATCTGACGGTGAAGGTTTCGTGGACCTCGCTGTTCAGATTGGCGCCGGTGGTCGGCGAAGTCGTAATCGAGAAACCGCGGATCCATGTGGTGAGGGAATCGGCGCAGAAATTTAATTTCTCCGATTTGCTCGAGAGCGCGCCCGCGCCCGCGAAGCCGAAACCGGCGGCGCCGAGCGCGCCGATGAAATTCGCGGTTTCCAATATTCAACTGAACGACGGCGAAGTGACGATCGACGATCAGGTGCTCGGCAAGCGGCACAAGATCGAGAAGATTCAGATCGACGTGCCGTTCATCGCGAACCTGCCCGCCGACGTGGACGTGTTCGTGCAGCCGCTGGTCCAAATGGTGATCGACGGCAGTCCGCTCCGGATTGCGGGCGTGGCCAAGCCGTTCCAGGCGACGCGCGACTCGGTGGTTGACCTCCGACTGCATCGCCTCGATCTTCCGCGCTACCTCAGCTACGTGCCGGTGAAGCTGCCGGTGGAGATTCCGAGCGGGGCGCTGTCGGCGGATGTGTACGTGCATTTCGTGCAGGCGCCGACGCAGCCGCTGATTCGGCTGAACGGAACGCTGGCGCTCGATCAGCTCGATGTGCGCGACACTGCGAACGCGCCGGTCGTCGCGATCAAGCATGCCGAGGTGAAGCTGACCGACGTTGAGCCGCTTAACTCGGTGTTCCATGTGCGATCGATTTGGGTCGATGGATTGCTGGCGAGCATGCGCCTGAACGCCGACGGCACCAACAATCTTTCGTCGCTGGCGAGTGGAAGTCCCGGGCCGGCAGCGAATACTCCGGCGTCAGCGCCGGCGGCGGCGAGTACCGCGGCGGCAGCGCCAACGCCGGCCGGCAATGTGGTGCAACCGGCGGTGCCGGTCGCGGGGCCCGTGACGGCCAAGCCGCCGATGGATTTTCGGCTGGATTCGTTCGTGCTGACGAAGAGCGGAGTGAGCCTGCAGGATAACAGCGGAGCGACGCCCGCGACGGATGCGCTCGACGCGCTGGAGGTGGGAGTAAAGAATCTGCGCACGCTCGGGAATTCGCCGGCGACGTTTTACCTGACCACCAACGTTCACAGCGGCGGCGCGCTCGTGGTCCAGGGCGCGCTGGATCTCGCGCAGTCGCAGGTTACCACCGAGGTGGCGGTCGACGAGATCGATTTGCCGGGGTTGCAGCCGTTCGCGCAGAAATTTCTGGCGGCGACGGTGGCGTCGGGCAAATTCAGCGCGAAAGCCACCGTGCAAACGCATTTCGCGAGCGATCACTTTAACGTGCATGCCGAGCCCGCGAGCGTGGCGATCGCGAATTTCGAAGTCGATGCGCCGCACGAAAAAGAAAAGCCGGTGCAGTGGAAAAATTTCAGCGTCGCGATCGGACAGTTCGACCTGGCGTCGCGCAATGCGACGATAACCGAAGTGAAAGGCGACGGGATGCACCTGTTTGTGCGTCGCCGGCGCGACGGGAAGTTGAGTCTGCTGTCGCTGATGCGCGGCAGCGAGCCGCCGCCGCGCGCCGAGCGTGCCAGCGCGCGCGAGTCGCGGCGAAGGGCGCGCGAGCGCAGGCGGGTCGAGCGCAAACCGGTAAAGCCCGCGGCGCCGCCGGCGCCGGCCTCGCCGAGTTTTCAATTCCAGGTAGCGTCGGTATCGCTCGATCAAACGGACGCGACCTTCGTTGACGAGACCGCGCCGAAGCCGGTCACCGTGGCTGTCGCGCCGCTCAATCTGCATCTAAAGGATGTGACCAGCGACTTCGCGAAACCATTTGGAATTGACCTCGACGGCACGCTGAATCGCAGAGGCACTTTCAAAGTCACCGGCAGCGCCGCGATTGCGCCGCTCAAGGCCGATCTGCGGGTCGCGACCAAACGCCTGGACCTGACGTTCGCCGATCCGTACGTGAGCAGCAGGCTGAACGCGACGATCACGAGCGCGAACCTGACGATGGACGGCGCGGTCGGCCTGGCGCAGGAGCGCAAGGATTTTGTCGTCAGCTACAAGGGCGACGCAGCGCTCGGTAGCGTGCGGATGCTCGACAAGCTGACCAACGATTTGTTCTTCAAGATGGCCGCGCTCAACGTGAATCGGATCGACTTCGCGATCGGCAAGGGTCCGCCGAAAGTGCACGTGGGATTGATCGCGTTGAACGATTTTTATTCGCGGATCATTCTCAACAGCAACGGCAAGCTGAATCTGAAGGACATCACGGCGAGCCCGCAGGAAGCGCCGACCTCGTTGACGCGCGCGACCGGAGAGCCGGGATCGAAGGGCGCCGTTCCAGTCGCGCCGAGCTCGACGCCGACTCCGGCATCCGCGCCGAGCGTGGCAGCGGCGACGGCTCCTGGAGCCAGCCCGGCCGCGGAGGCCAGTCCCGCGCAACCCTACCAGGGACAGCCGATAAACGCCGACGTTGAGCTCAGCAAAATCACGCTCAAGGGCGGCAAGGTCGATTACACCGACAATTTTATCAAGCCGAATTACACGGCGAACATGACCGACATGGAGGGCAGCGTCGGCGCGTTTGGGACGAAGTCCACGACGCCCGCGCCTGTTTCGCTTGACGGGAAAATCAATGGCAGCGCGCCGCTCAATATCGATGGATCGATAAATCCGCTCGCGCCAACTGCGTTCGTCGATATCAAGGCGAAGGCGGACGGAGTCGAGCTTACCGGGCTTTCGCCGTACACGACCAAGTACACCGGCTACCCGATCGTCAAAGGCACGCTCACGGTTGACGTTCATTACCTGCTCGACACCGGCAAGCTGACCGCCGAAAACCACATCTTCATCGATCAGCTGACCTTCGGCGATCACGTGGACAGTCCCGACGCGACCAACCTGCCGATTCGGCTGGCGGTCTCGCTGCTCAAGAATTCGAAGGGGGAAATCGACGTGCGAATCCCGATATCGGGGTCGCTGTCGGATCCGCAGTTCAGTATCGGCAGCGTTATCCTCGGCGCGTTCATGAATCTGATCGTCAAGGCGGCAACCGCGCCGTTCTCGCTGCTAGCGTCCGCCTTCGGCAGCGTTACCGGCAGTGGAGCACCGCAGGATCTCGCCTACATCGAGTTCGCGCCGGGCTATTCGACGCTGGCGCCGGAGAGTCAGCAGAAGCTTGATACGGTGGCGAAGGCGCTGGCGGCGCGGCCGGCGTTGAAATTGAACATCGAGGGACGCGTCGATCCCAAGTTCGACACTGCGGGCTACAAGGAAGCGTCGCTGGATCACAGTATCCAGGTGCTGCGGCGCAGGGCCGAGGGCGACAGCGCGGAGGCGAAGGCGAAGAGCGAGCCGCTATCGACGGCCGACTACAACAAGTATCTGGCGAAGGTCTATAGCGCGGGGGATTTCAAGAAGCCGCGCGACGCGATTGGATTCGCGAAGACGATACCGCCGGACCAGATGAAGAAGCTAATCCTGGATAACACGCCGGTGAGCGATCAGAACCTGAAGAATCTCGCGGACGCGCGCGCGAATGCGGTGCGCGCGTATCTGAGCAGCAAGCAGGTCGATGCGGCGCGGATGTTCATCATCGCGCCCAAGCTCGACGCCAGCGGAATCAAGGATCAAGGCAAGACCACGCGGGTCGATTTATCGCTGGAGTAGCACGCGCGCGGCCGCGTGATACGGCATACCTTCGTCTCGTCAAAGTACGTCTTGCATCAGCTCTAGCGGAAACGATGCGATCTCATGCCAATCGCGAGACATCGCGACGCGATAGGACAGCTTAAGCATCAGTCTGCGAGACCCTATGGGTATTCCTGGAACATTGCCGACGATGCGATGGGATGGTTTCTCAAATTTCCACTTCACTTCGTTGGCTACCAAAGTCGTTCCAGCGCTATTTTCGAGCACTAGCCGCTGCTCAAATTCAACTCCTGCGTCCTGTGGTTCCTCTTCTTGCCAAATGCTGATCACCGACCAATTCATCGGTAGCAGAGCGTTTGGTTGAATCTGAATCCCTGGCGGCACTTTGTAGTGAATCTCCTGCAAGAGCATAATCAACGAGACCGTATGAGTTTGCTGGTCTACTAGCACTTTTTCGCACGGCGCGAAGAGCAATAACTTCGGCATCAGATGACGGCCCTAAGCCGCGACGGGACGCTTTATTGAGACCGTGGTCATGTCGGTGTCAGCGGTAACTCGTAAATCTTCCATGTCCAATAGCTGTTGCAATTGTTCAAATGCGCTCCATCCAGCGGGCGGTGAAACGGCTCGGCTAAACCAAGGAGCGCCCCTTAGGAGCCAGGTTTCCCGTAATTCGGCCCAAGCATGGCCGACATCGTGATAGCCGAAATGGGTGCCGCAACAGGAGCAAATGCTCTGATTAGCAGGCGGTTCGTCAAGCTGATCATAGCCGCATACGGGGCAATAGTATTTCTTCATTTTGCACATACCTGTTGGAAATACTCCAAATTGCTGTTTAAACCATGCCAACTCTTGGTTGGTCTGAAAAACGTGCGAATGATCCCGTCCTCTCGCATTACCGCGAAATTTTGCGTCGCTTGATCGTATCGAATTGTCTCACCATCGCTACTTCGTATGCCTTCCACCATTGTTGGACCGAGCGGAGCATTCAAAAATTCAGCAGCCCGACGTTCATATTCGAATTCATCTGCGATCTCTGGAAATTCCGTTTGATGATCGTACCAATGGTCCGATCGCTTCCAGATAGTCGCGAACGTGGTTGCCAGAATTGCCAAGAAGCGCGGATAACTCTCCCCTCACGGACACACCAAGTCTCAATATCACGTTTCCATTGTTTGGGTCATCTGAGCGGACTGAACCAGCACTACAATATACCACTACAGTAGGAAAGTACATTCCGACCCGCCACAGGCGGACGGCTGGCTCCAAAAGGAGATAGGACTCGCCTAGAGCGAGCCGAAGATGCGATCTTCGACGGCGTCCCAGGCGCGGCGCTCTTGGTCGCGCGGGGCGTCCTCGAGCTTGGTGTTTGCGCCGAAGACCATCGTTGAGCGATGTGCTTCGTCGTAACGCCTCCACGTGCCGGTGCTCTCGTTGCTCGGATCGCCGGAGCGGGCGAAGGCGAGCCACGCGTCTTGCATCTGGGTTGCCAATTTTTCCGCGGCGGGGCCGCTGCCTGCGAATGCGGCCATGCCGGGCATGTGATTGGTGCCGAAGACGAAGCCCAGCTCGAGTGCGTGGCACGAGCCGAGCACGCCGCCCATCGCGGGCGACGGCCAGGTAAAAAGGTAGCTGTAAACGCGCGCGTCGTGGTCGTGGCGCGGCTGGACTTGCGCGAGGCGCACGCCCGGGATGCGGAAAACGCGGTCGGTCTCGATTGCGGTGAATAAATCGGCGGGCGTCACTGATTCACCACGCGCGCCGCGCGCCTGTTCGTATGAACCGATCAGCGCGTCGGCTGCTGCGGCCGTCAGGCGGCGGCTCATGCGCGCGCCGAGGCCGGCGCGATCGAGCTTGTGCAACGACGGGTCCATCAGCGAGAACAATTTCCATTCTTCGAGCGTCGAGCCGACCATCACGGCCACGCCAGACGCCGAGCCGTTCGCGACCATCTCGATCGCGGCGCGCGGCACGTGGACACCGTCGATGCACGGCTGATACGCCATCCCGAGTTCGGGATCGGGCGTCTTGCCGTCGGCGAGCATTGTGCCGGTCAGCAATTGCGCCGGGGTCAGCGCGCGGAGCGCGGCGGCATCGCCGGGGTTCACGCCGAGCCTGGATAACACTCGCTCGGCGGTTCGATTCGCGCGCTCGACCGGCGCGCCGGTGTGACAGGCGCCGCTTTGCGGTATCGCTTTGTGGAAGAGGCCGCGCGCCGAGGGCATCGCGAGCAGCGTGCCGACGCTCATGCCGCCGGCGGATTCGCCGAAGATAGTGACGTTGCCGGGGTCGCCGCCGAACTCGGCGATATTGTCGCGCACCCATTGGAGCGCCGCGACTTGATCGAGCATCCCCTCGAGGCCGGATGACGGAATCCTGCCGCCGGTCACGTCGGCGAGGCGCAGGTAGCCCAGTGGCCCGAGCCGGTAGTTGACCGTAACCACGACCACGTCGCCGCGACGCGAGAGAACCGAGCCGTCGTAGAGCGACTGCGAACCCGAGCCGATGGTGAAGGCGCCGCCGTGAATCCAGACCATCACCGGGCGGCGCTTGCCGTCGAGTGCGGGGGTCCAGACATTGAGCGAGAGGCAATCCTCGGACTGTTCGCCGTCAACCACCATCGCGGAGAGCGCGGTGAGCATCACGCGGTTCTGATGCGCGACGGCGCCGAAGCGGCGAGCGTCGCGGACACCGTTCCACGCGGCGGGCTTCGCGGGCGGGAGCCATCGGAGCGCACCGACGGGCGGCGCGGCAAACGGAATTCCTTTGAAGACGAAAAGTCCGCCCTGCTCGTCACCTTCGAGTTTGCCCTGACGGATTGAGATGGTCGCGCTCATGTGGATGAACCTCGATTCGGGAATTGCAGCGGATTCTCGCAGAATTCGCGTGCGTTTAACAAACGCGGAGGCCTCCAGCCCAGTCCCAAAACGGCACACATCGCGCCGAATTGTTCCGCAGAGTGAGCGTATAGAGCGGCAATCGGGCGCTGTTTCGCATATCTGCGACAGATTTGCGGGCATTGGACTTGCTGTGATCAGTGGATCCCTTTGCGCCGGCCAGGGACGAGAAGGAAACCGAATGGGCGCTGCGCCCAAGCAGCATGACGCGCGCGAGTCGGAGCATGACCAGATGAGCGCCGAAGTTTCGACTTCGGGTGAGCTGGCGCATGCAGGGTCGCGCAGAATTTTGTCCGAATCGCAGATCGCGGACGAGATGGTCGCAGGATTGTGGCGAACGGGTGCGGCGCTGGCGGTCTTCTTCCAGCTAATCTACGCAGTCGAGCACCGCTACGCGTCCGCCTCGACGTTCGACGCGACGCTGAGTCTTCATTTGACCAACATTGCGATCGGGGTGGTATTTTTTCTGTCGAGCTTTACCACCGTGACGCTGCGCTATTGGCGCCAACACGCTCTCTTTGTCTGCATCGCATTGCTCGTATCGACGACTGAGATCTGTCGCGAATCGACGCGCGTAGAAGCGCTATTCGTGTCAGTGCTGGTCATCGTGGTCGGCGCCGGCACTCTGGCGCCGTGGGATTGGGGCTGGCAGGCGGTGATTAGCGCAGTCGGGATGAGTTGCTTTTACGTTCTTGGGCGCGCGCATGGGATAGTTGACTCCGATCCTTCCATGTACTGGCTGGGACTGACGACCGCAGTGGGGCTGGCGCAATCGAACGTTTATCTGCAGACGAAGAATCGGCGCGCAATCGCGCGCAACCTTGCGAACCAGCTGAGCAGCGATCAGAAACTAACCGATAGCGAAGAAAAGTTCCGGCAGATCTTCCAGCAAAGCGGCGACATCGTCGTGGTCAACAACCTCGACACCGGCGCGATCCTCGAGGTCAACAACCAATTCGTCAAGCGCAGCCGGGTGCCGCGCGAGCTGGTGGTGGGCCGGATGGATACCGATTTCAGTTTCTTTGCGGAGCCCGCGGTCCGCGAGCAGTTCATGCATGAACTCCGAACCAGCGGCGTGGTGCAAAACCTCGAGGTCCTGCTCAACGGGGTTGGCTACGAGCGGGCGATGCCGGCGCTCATCTCGGCGGTCGCGGTGCAACTGAGCAATCAGAACTGCGCGATTATCGTGGTCCGCGAGATCTCGGACGTGAAGGAAGCGGAGCGAAAACTGCGCAACAGCGAGGCCACGCTGCGCAAGATTTTCGACGCGAATCTCGACTCGGTGACGACCACCGATGCGGTAACGCGGCGCTACACCGACCTCAATCACGAATTCTCGCGCGCCACCGGCTTCAGCCGCGAAGAGGTGCTGGGCAAGACCTACTGGGAGATTGGCGTCTGGCCGAGCCGCGAGGAAGCGGACATCTTTTCGGCGGCGATGATCCGGAGCGGCGAAGTCCGCAACATGCGCGCGAACTTTTACGCCAAGGATGGAACGCAGGTGCCGTGCCTAATGTCCGGCGCCATGGTTGAGCTGGACGGCAAGCTGAGCGTCCTGACGATCACACGCAACATCGGCGATCTGCTCGCGGCGGAACAAAAGCTTAAGGACAGCGAAGCCAGCCTGCGCAAGATTTTCGACTCGATCCTGGACCCGCTTTCGATCACCGACCTCGAGGGCCGCTTTATCGATGTCAACGACGAGTTCCTGCGGCTGAGCGAATTTTCGCGCGCGGAGATCATCGGAACGATCTCGCCGGGCGTCACCGATAACCGCCTGGCGGGCAGTGAAAGCGAGTATCGGGAGTCGCTCCGTACCACCGGCCAGGCGCGCAATTTAGAAGTGACAATTCAGACCAGGCGCGGCGCCGCAATCCCGGTGCTGCTGTCGTCGGTGGTGGTCGAGCTGGGCGGCGAGCTGCGCGTCGTCACGATTGCCCGCGACATCACCGTGCTCAAGGAACAGGAGCGCAAGCTGCAAAGCAGTGAAGCGATGCTGCGGGAGATATTCGAGTCGAGCGTCGATAACATCGCGCTGACAGATCTGAGCGACGGCATCATTATCGACGTGAACCACGAGCTGGTGCGATCGCTCGGACTGGCGAAGGATGAAATCGTCGGCCGGCGTTTCGCACAGCTCAGTGTGTGGGATAACATCGAGCATCTCGAGCTGTTCAACGCAACGCTGCTCGAGCGGCGCGAAGTGCGCAATTTCGAAACCACTTTCCGCGCCGCCGGCGGCAGAACTTTCCCGGCGCTGATCTCGGCGGTGGTGCTGGAGCTGGGCGGGCGCGTGTGCGCGCTTTCGATCGCGCGCGATATCACCGACCTGGAGGCGGCGCGCCAGAAGGCGCTGGCCGCGTCGAAGGCCAAGACCGAATTCCTGTCCAGCATGTCGCACGAAATTCGCACGCCGATGAATGCGATCCTCGGGATGGCCGACCTGATCGGCGAGGGCGATCTCGATTCGGAGCAGCGGCGCTACCTCGATACCGTCATCAGCAACGGCAACGCGCTGCTCGAGCTGATCAACAGCATCCTGGATCTCGCGCGGGTCGAAAGTGGGCGGATGAACCTGGAGGCGCTCGAGTTCGACGTGGTTGAGCTGGCCGGGAAAGTCGCCGACACGTTGGCGGTGCGGGCGCACGAAAAGGGAATCGAGCTCGCGGTGCGATTCAGCGCCGATTTGCCGGCGACCCTGGTGGGCGATTCGTTGCGGCTGCGCCAGGTGCTCACCAACCTGATCGGCAACGCGATCAAATTTACCGAGCGCGGCGAAGTCGTGATCGACGTCGCGCACAACCCGCATCATGCAAACCCCGGCAGCCTGCTGTTCTCGGTGCGCGACAGCGGGATCGGAATGCCGCGCGAGATGCTGCCCAACATTTTCTCGGCCTTCACCCAGGCGGACTCATCGACGACGCGAAAATACGGCGGCAGCGGACTCGGCCTGACCATCGTCGAGCGGCTGGTCGCGCTGATGGGCGGGACGGTCTGGGTCGAAAGCGAACTCGGCACGGGGAGCGTTTTCAATTTCACGGTGGAGCTCGGGATGCCGCCGCCGGTCGGCCGAAACGAAACGCGGGAGCTTCGCGCGCTCGATTTGTCGTCGGTCCGCGCGCTGGTGGTCGATGACAACGCGACTAATCGGTCCATCGTCAGCCGGATGCTGACCGCGGGCGGAGCGACTGTCAGCACCGCCGCTTCCGGAGCCGAAGGTCTGGCCGCATTTGCGGCCGCCAATCGCGCCGGCACGCCATTCGGCCTGTTGCTGGTTGATTTGCAGATGCCCGCGATGGACGGCTTCGAGATGCTTCGGCGGATGCGCGCCGTTCCGAATGGAAACGCGCCGGTGGTCATGCTCGTGCCTTCCAACGGTTTGACCACCAGCCTGGGCACGATGCGGCAGACGGGCTTGAACTACTACGTGGTGAAACCGGTCAAGAGCCGCGAATTGTACGCCGCGATTTCCGCCGCGATGCTTGAGGTCGCGGCGCCGGCCTATCCGCCCGCCGAGCCGCGCCATGAACTCAAGCCGAACGATTTGAGTACCGACTTGACGGGCCGGCCGCTCAGTATTCTGCTGGCTGATGACTCGCCGGATAATCGCCTGTTGATCGCGGCCTATCTCAAGAAGAGCGCCTACTCACTGGACGAAGTGGAGGACGGCCAGGCGGCGCTCGACCATTTCATGACGCGCGCCTACGACGTGGTGCTGATGGACATCCAGATGCCGGTGCTCGACGGCTACGGCGCGGTGCGCGAGATTCGTCGCTGGGAGGCGGACAATGGACGCGGCAGGACGCCGATCATCGCGCTGTCAGCCGCCGCGCTGGTGGCCGATGTGCAGCACGCAATCGAGGTTGGCTGCGACATGCATGTCAGCAAGCCGGTCAAGAAATCGACGCTGCTCAAAGCGATCGCGAGCGCGGTCGAGAATTCTCAGCCCGACGGCGCGGCGGCAAAGGCGGGCTCGAGCGGCGGCGGACACAGCACCAGCGTCGGCGAGTAGCGGGTGTCTTGGCGCGCGCTCGTTCGTCACCCTGCTGCTTCCCAATTCTCAGTTATACAAGGATCTCGGACAGCTTCGCGCCGGCGAAGCCGGCGCCGATTTTGAAATCGCGCAGCGGTCCTTTACTCTGGCAGCGGCGATCTGGCCCTCGATGGTGCAAGTCGCTCGGGAGGGACTTCGACAAATGGATTTCCTGCTCTACTGGCGCCCCGCTGCTCAGGTCATATTCGTCGTCGTGATATTCGGCGGCGGCAGTATCGCCGGTCTCTGCCTTGTAAGATGGCTGGTTCCGCTCGACCGGCTGCAGAAGAACCACGAAGTTGCGGGGGTGACGTTCGGAGTGCTCGGCGCCTTTTACGGCCTGGTCCTTGCCTTTGTTATCGTCGCCGCGTGGGAGCGCTTCAACGACGCCAATGCCTACGCGCTTACGGAAGCGACGGCGCTCGAGAGCCTCTACAAACTCGGTGCTGCATTCTCCGAACCGATGCGCTCCCAGCTCGATTCGGCGGTGCTCGAATACTCACACCGGGTGGTCGAAAAAGAATGGCCGCAGATGGCCGACAACACCTTTCACGGCGGAAAGGTGGGCGCTCACGAGCTGTGGGCCACGGTGCTCGCGGATCACCCCACCGACAGCCGCGAACAAATGTTGATGGACAAGTCGATCGATCAGCTCAACCTTGTCAGCCAGGCGCGCGCCGAGCGGTTTAACTTCTACGAAGAAGATTTGCCTTCGGTGGTTTGGACGGTGATCTATCTTGGCTGCCTGATGACGATCGGGTTCAGCTATTTTTTTGGCAGCAGCGTTTTTCGCGCGCAGGTGCTGATGTGCGGATTCTTTTCAATCCTGCTCGGCATGACGATTCTCGCGATTCTGGAACTGGCGCATCCTTACCAGGGCGTCGTCACAATCTCGAACGAGCCGTACCGCTACGCGCTCGCGCGGATGGATGCGGCTAACGGATACAAGATGGCGACGGCAAAGGCGTCGCAGTCGGTGGTCGAGCGGACACCAGACCGATAGAGGTAGTAAACGCCATGACAGAACAACACCCACTTCGATTCGGAATACTCGGCGCGGCGCGAATTGCGCCGGACGCATTGATCAAGGCGGCGCAAAACGTGCCGGAAGCCGAAGTCGTCGCGGTTGCGGCGCGCGATCCGAAGCGTGCGCGCGAGTTCGCCGACGCCCACGCTATTCCGCGCGTGCTCGCGAGCTACGCTGACCTCGTCAACGATCCCGCGCTCGACGTGATTTACAATCCGCTGCCGAACTCGCTGCATTGCGAGTGGACGATCGCGGCGCTGCGCGCGGGCAAGCACGTGCTATGCGAAAAGCCGCTCGCTTCCAACGCGGTCGAGGCGGAGCGAATGGCGCGAGCGGCGGATGAGACCGGGAAAATTCTCGGCGAAGCGTTTCACTATCGCTACCATCCGCTCGCCGATCGTGTCCGCGCGCTGATGACCGACGGGACGCTTGGCCGCCTGGTTCAGGTCGAGGGTCACTTTTCGGTGCCGATTCCGGAAACCAACATCCGTTTCGATTGGAGTCTCGCCGGCGGCGCCACGATGGACTTGGGATGCTACCCGTTGCACATGATTCGCTATTTTTCCGGACTGACGCCCGGCGTGGTCCGCGCGAAGGCCGAGACCGGGCCCAGGAACATCGATATCGCGATGGATGTCGATCTCGAACTGGCAGGCGGCGCGACGGCGAAGATGACCTGCGCGATGAAGAAGGATTCGGTAATCAGCGCGACGTTCATAGCGCGCGGCGAGCGCGGAGAACTGCGCGTGACAAATCCAATCGCGCCTCATCGCGGTCATCAGCTCATCGTAAAGACGGCCGCCGGAGAAGAGACCGAAACGGTGCCGGGCGACACGACCTTCACCCATCAGTTGCGCGCGTTCATCAAGGCCGTGCGCGGCGAAGCCAAATTTCCCACCGACGGCGCCGAGGGAGTTATCAACATGAGAGTGATCGACGACGTCTATCGCGCGGCGGGTCTCCCGCCGCGGGCAACCTGATGAGCCAGCCGTCCGGTCGCGAACCCAAAAAAATCAGTCGAGCCTGTTGAGACTTGATATAGCCCCATTCATTACGCATATTACTGCGGGAGTTTTAAGCAATCTCTGCTTTGAGCCATCCAAGTTGAGGAGCAAATGAAAGATGAAATTCAAGAAAACGTTGCTAATTGCGATTCTGCCAACACTTCTGTTCGCTGGCTCTGCCTGGGCGCAGAGCTGGAATAAGAGCGCGAAACCGGCCTTCAACTGGGGCCAGGAATCTGAACAGGCCGTGCCTGACGTGGCTGGGGTGAGCGCCTACACCGCCAACTTCAAGTTGCAACAGTTGAACAGCTTTTCCGGTCCGTGTCCTGATGACTTCGCTGATCAATGCTTTTTTTCATGCACCTGCTTCGAATTTGATGGATCAGGTTCCGGCACGGCGTTCGGCAAGGCTCCATCGGGGAATGTCGGACTTGACCTAACCGTGGACTTTGGCGACTTCGCTGGCGACCCGGATGGCGGGTGTGCACCTACCTATGGCGCACTGTTCGTAACGGGGTCAAAAGACGCCGAGCTGCTCGACCTTTCCGGTACAACGTGCGAGAGCTTCGGCTCCCAGATGACTTTCATCGGCGGCTTTGATTTCCATGGCCCCGGACCAAACAGCTGTGATGGTGCGGGAACAGCTAATTTCAAAGGTCTCAAACTGAAACTAAAGGGAAAATACCGAAAGATTTGCTAAGCGAACTGCTTGAGTTCAAGGGCGATCAAGCGGCAGGCCCTCTGCCAAGCGCGAGTTGATCGATTTCGGAAAATTAGGAAGGTTTGAGCAAAATAGTCATCTCAAGGTTGCCGAAAACTTGACTTAACTAGACGCATTAGTACAGTACATGGCGTAATCTTTAGTGTTAATTCGAGCCAGGGTGGGAGGAGTAGATATGAGTATAGTAAGGACATTTGCAGTAGTTGCCTGTGCGGCGTTGCTCTCGACGGGGGTACTGAGCTCGGCGCATCGCGCGTACGCGCAGGACGCGGAAGACAGTCTTCCTGACACGGGGGCCTGGAGCGCACCCGGCGCTGGCACTGCGGACACAGCCGCCAGTCCTGACGCCAAGAAACCTCCAATCGATATCGGCGGTTGCTGGGACGGCAGCGTAACGGACAAAGCCGATGGACTGGGCGACGCCTTTTTCGGATTCACGCAGAACGGCAAGAAGATCGTGGGGGGCGGCGCCAGTGGCATTGATCTGGAATGGCCCGATTCGTCGTTCGCGTATGGCCCGATACAGGGAACTGTGAGTCCGCAGGGAATCCAATTCCACGGAAATGCTGGTAAGGGTTGTCCGTTCCAGGGAACCGGCAAGGGTGACTCCATGGAGCTGACAGGGAAAATCCTGTTCGGAGGAAAGTGCGCTAAGTTTTTCAAACATGTGCGATTTTCAGTTTCGCCGGGACAAACCTGCTGACGGCCATTCGTCAGAAATCTCGATAGAACAGCATGAAGGGCCCGTCGCGCGATCTGCGCGACGGGCCCTTCCATTTGTGGCCGCGATTGCCTGCATCAGCGCATTCTGTCCTCTGGAACTGGCTTGAAGAGACTAGATATAACTGTTAGTCATTAAGCTCGGTTATTGATGTTACGACAAGCTGTAAGAGGAAAATCAGAGATGAAATTGGCGAAGGCAGTTGCAATCCTCGCCTGTGCGGGCCTGTTCTCGGTTATCATATTCGGCGTCCCACGCTGCGGGTACGCGCAGGACGCTGGCGAACCTGACGCGAGCCTCGGCGCCTGGAGTGCATCCGATGCCGACAGCGCGCAATCGAGTCCCGACGCTAAAGTGCAATCGCTCAATATCAAGGGTTGCTGGTCGGGTGACGTGGTGGACACCGGCGATGGCACGGGGGCTGCCACGTTCCAATTCCATCAGAATTCGAATCATAAGAAACTTATCATTGGGAGTACTTTTAACTTCCAATGGGCGGATTCGGCGATGGCGCGCGGACCGCTGAAGGGCACCGTGAGCGCGACCGGATTCAAATTCAAAGGCAACGCGGGCGTCGGCTGTTTGGTCAGCGGAATCGGCGTCGGCGATGCCACCGCGCTGATGGGAACGGTCGAGTTCGTCGGTGCCTGCGCGACGATATTCCAGGACGTGACCTTTTCAATTACGAAGGGTTGTCCATAGCAAGCGGCGGGAATTTCCCTATTCCGCGCGCAGACCATTGCCCGCCATTTCGTGATATAGCCGTCGCTGTAACTTCGTATCGATGACGGAGGGAATATGGCGAGCGAGCAACTGAACAAAGTAATCGAGCGGATTAAGTCGCAGCCGCAGAATCCGAGCGCCTCGATGGAACAGCGGCGCGCCGGGATGGAAAAGATTAGCGAGCGCGTCCCGGCCGACGTGGTTTGCGAGAAGGTCAGCGCGGGCGGGGTCAACGCGGAATGGATCGCGGCGCCCGGAGCGGCGGCGGATCGAGTCATCCTGTATCTGCACGGCGGCGGTTACGTGGTGGGCTCTATCAACACGCATCGCGCGATGGTCTCCAGAATCGCGCGCGCGTCGAATGCACGCGCGCTGTCGCTGGATTATCGGCTCGCGCCTGAGCACCCGTTTCCCGCCGCGGTCGAGGACACGATAGCCGCATACAACTGGCTGCTCGAGCAGGGTTACAAGCCCGGCAGGATTGTTATTTCGGGCGATTCGGCTGGCGGAGGACTCACGCTTGCGGCGTTGCTGGCGATTCGCGACGCGAAGCTGCCGATGCCCGCGGGCGCCGTTCCGATTTCACCGTGGACGGACCTCGAAGGCACTGGGGAATCGGTGCGCACGCGAGCCGCGCGAGACGTGATGGTGACGCAGGAGAATCTGGCGCACTCAGCAAAACAGTATTACGGCGCGCACGATCCGAAGGATCCGCTGGTGTCGCCAGTACATGCGGACTTTCGCGGACTGCCGCCTATGCTGATTCATGTAGGCGACGCGGAAATTCTGCTGGACGATTCAACCCGCGTGGCGAAAAGCGCGAAAGCGGCCGGCGTCGAAGTCGAACTCGAAGTCTGGGACGACATGCCCCACGTCTGGCACGTCTTCGCGAAGCTGCTGCCGGAGGGTCAGCAGGCGATCGACAAGATCGGGAAATTCGTGATCGCGCGCACATCGTAGCCGCCGGCGCGAGATCAATCGCTCACAACGCGTAGTGCACGTTCGTGAGCTGCTCGGAAATTTCCCACAGCCGCGACGCCGCCGCACCGTCCTGCGCTGCCGCACTGCGGCCGACGCGGACCGGATGCCCCCACGTCTCGGCCATCCCGTCGGGGCCGATGTAGTCGCCGCCGTGAACGTCGGAGGCGACCGCCGCGTATTCGGTCGGCAGCGCGCCCATCGCGGCGCTTTGAGCGAACAGGCTGTTGGCGACTGAGAAGACAGATTCGAGCATCGACGATCCCTGCATCCGAGGTCCCGCGGCTTGCAGATTAGTCGCCGCATAGCCGGGATGGCATGCGACGCTCAACAAGGTTTTGCCGGCCGCATCCAGTTTGCGCTGCAACTCGAGCGTGAACAGCAGGTTGGCAAGCTTGCTCTGCCCGTATGCCATCCACTTGCGGTAGCCGTTCTTCCATTGCAGATCGTCGAACCGAATTTTGCCCATGCGATGCGCGCCGCTGGCGACGTTGACCACGCGCGCGCCGTCGGTGGCGAGCAGGCGATCGAGCAACAGGCCGGTCAGCGCGAAGTGGCCGAGGTGATTGGTGCCGAATTGCATCTCGAAGCCGTCCGCCGTTTGCCGATACGGAATCGCCATCACCCCGGCGTTGTTGCACAGCACGTGCAGCAGTTGATGCTGCAAATGAAACGCGTCGGAGAAACCCCTCACTGACGCCAGATTCGAGAGATCGAGTTCCATCACCTCGACCTTGGCTCCGGGCGCCGACGCGGTGATCTGCGCGGCTGCGGTTCGCGCTTTGCCGAGATCGCGGCAGGCCAGGATCACGTCGGCTCGCTTGCGCGCGAACTCCAACGCGGCTTCGTAGCCGATACCGCTGTTGCCGCCGGTTATGATGATCGTCTTGCCGGAAAGGTCCGGGATGTCATCGGCGGTCCAGGCTTTCTTCTCGGGCATTGGGCGCGTTCCTCCTCGGCGGTTACACGAAAGCTATCACACGATTGCGGTGTCAGTGAGAGCAGAAGAAGGCGTCTTCGCATAGACACTGGGTACAGGCGTCACCCCTGGGGTCACCCCTGCCGCCCATCGCGGAGGTGATGGTGTTTGCGGAAGCCATAACATCCGCGATGCGGTAGAGTGTTTCAATACGATTCGCGTTCAACAAGGAGCGAACTGCAATGCAAATGGGAATGGTCGGCCTGGGCAGAATGGGTGCGAACATGGTGCGGCGTCTGATCAGCGGCGGTCACGAGTGCGTCGTGTTCGACGTTAGCGCCGCGGCGGTCAAGGAATTGGCAAAAGAGAAGGGCGTCATCGGTGCGTCGTCGCTCGACGACTTCGCCGCCAAGCTCAAGCTGCCGCGCGTAGCGTGGATGATGGTCCCGGCGGCCGTCGTCGAGCAGACTGTCGCGGACCTGTCGAGCCGGTTCCAGCGCGACGACATCATCGTCGATGGCGGCAATTCGTATTACATCGACGATATCCGGCGCGCCGAAGCGCTCGCGGCAAAGGGGATTCATTACGTCGATTCAGGCACCAGCGGCGGCGTATGGGGACTCGAGCGCGGTTTTTGCCAGATGATCGGCGGCGAGCCCCAGGTGATCAAGCATCTCGATCCGTTATTCGCGACGCTCGCGCCGCCGATCGATTCCGCTCCGCGCACTGCCGGCCGCGATAAGGTCAAGGGCAGCACCGCCGAGCACGGCTATCTGCATTGCGGACCGAACGGCGCGGGGCACTTCGTGAAGATGGTTCACAACGGAATCGAATACGGGATCATGGCGGCGTATGCGGAAGGAATGAACATCCTGAAGAACGCCAACGTCGGCAAGCAGACGCATACCGTCGATGCGGAGACCACGCCGCTGCGCAATCCCAAGCTCTACCAGTACGACTTCAATCTCACCGACATCGCCGAAGTATGGCGGCGCGGCAGCGTGATCGCGTCGTGGCTACTGGACCTGACGGCCGACGCGCTGCTGGGCGATCCGGAGCTGAAGAAGTTTGCGGGACGCGTATCGGATTCGGGCGAGGGCCGCTGGACGATTGACGCGGCGATCGATGAAGGCGTCCCCGCGCACGTGCTGACGGCGGCGCTATACGAACGCTTCGATTCGCGCGGCGCGGCCGACTTTGCCGACAAGCTCCTGTCCGCGATGCGCTACGAATTCGGCGGACACATCGAGAAGAAAGCCTAGCGGGCACTTGCGATGCCGAATCCAGAATCCAGGAACCCATCGACGCATGAACGGCCCGGAGATCCGTGCGTGTTCGTTATCTTCGGCGCGACCGGCGACCTGACCAAGCGGCTGTTGATGCCGGCGCTGTACAACCTGCTCACTCACAAACTGCTGCCGGACCAGTTCGCAATTGTCGGCGTCAGCAACGTCGAGCTGAGCTCCGAAGATTTCCGCAAGCAGATCGGAGAAGAGATCAAACAATTTGCGACGACCAAGGTCAGCGACGAGCTGTGGAAATGGTTCGACCAGCGGTTGTCTTACATGTCCGGCGACTTCAAGGATCCGGCGACCTACACGAAACTCAAATCGGCGCTCGAGGCGGCCGACAAGGCGCATGGGACGCCGGGAAATTATTTGTTCTATACGGCGGTGTCGCCGGTGTTTTTCGGCGAGATCGTAAAGCAGTTGGCCGCCGCGAATCTCACTAAGGAAACCGACGGTCACTGGCGCCGAGTGATCATCGAGAAGCCGTTCGGTCACGATTTGGAATCGGCCAACGCGCTCAATCGCGAGATTGGCGCCTGCATTGACGAGAACCAGACGTTTCGAATCGATCACTATCTCGGCAAGGAAACGGTTCAGAACATCATGGCGTTCCGCTTCGGCAACGGCTTCTTCGAGCCGCTGTGGAACAACAGTTACATCGATCATGTGCAAATCACCGACGCGGAGACCGTCGGCGTCGAGCATCGCGGCACTTTCTACGAGGTGACCGGAGCGCTGCGCGACATGGTGCCCAATCACATCATGGCGCTGGTCTCGCTCACCGCGATGGAGCCGCCGAATTCGTTCGACTCCGAGCCGGTGCGCGACGAGAAGACCAAGGTGCTGCGCGCCATCCGTCCCTTCAAGTCCGATGACGTTCCGAAATGGGCCGTGCGCGGCCAGTATGGACCCGGCAATCTCGAGGGCAAGCCGGTTGCCGGCTATCGCGCGGAGCCGCAAGTCGATGCCAAGTCGTGCACCGAGACTTACGTCGCACTGAAGCTCGCGATCGACAATTGGCGATGGGCCGGGGTGCCGTTTTATCTGCGCACGGGAAAGCGGATGACGAAGCGGGTCACCGAAATCGCGATCAAGTTCAAGGCGCCGCCGGCGCTGCTGTTCCGCCAGACCGGGGTCAAGCATCTAGAGCAGAACGAGCTGGTCCTGCGCATTCAACCCGACGAAGGCATCTCGCTCAACTTCAGCGCCAAGATTCCCGGACCGGTGGTCAAGCTGGGCGGGGTCGATATGAATTTCAAGTACGCGGACTATTTCGGCTCAGCGCCGAGCACCGGCTACGAGACGCTGCTGCTGGATTGCATGCTGGGCGATCCGGCGCTGTTCCAGCGCGCTGACACGGTGGACGCGGGATGGCGCATCGTCGATCCGATTCTGGACGCATGGAAGGCGACTCCGGCCGCCGATTTTCCCAACTACGCTGCCGGTTCATCGGGACCGCGCGCCGCGGACGAGTTGCTCATGCGCGACGGCCGCAAATGGAGAGACATCTGATCATGATATCGCTGCGTGAAGTGTTGATACGGGCGGAAGCCGACAAAGTCGCCGTCGGTCATTTCAATTTCTCGGAACTGGTTTCATTCAACGCAATCGTTGCAGCCGCGCGCGATCGGAAGCTGCCCGTGATGGTCGGGGTGTCCGAGGGCGAGCGCGAGTTCACCGGCGTTAGCCAGGCCGCGGCGCTGGTGAAGGCGGTTCGCGAGGAATACGGCTACCCGATTTTTCTCAACGCCGATCACACTCATTCGATCGCGCATGCCGAGGCAGCGGCGAAAGCGGGCTTCGACGAAATCATCTTCGACGGCTCGTCGCTGTCGCTCGAGGAAAACATCAAGCAAACGAAAAAAGCGATCGAGGCGATCAAATCGATCAACCCGTCGATCCTGGTCGAGGGTGAAATCGGCTGGATCGGAGCGTCGTCGGCCGTGATCGACAAGGTTCCGGAGGGCGTCGGAATCCTGACGACTCTCGAAGAGGCGAAACAGTTCGTCGATGAAACCAAAGTCGATGTGCTCGCGCCCGCCGTCGGCAACATGCACGGGATGCTCGAGAGCATGGTGCATGGCAACGTCCAGAAGCGATTGAATATCGAGCGGATCGCGGAGATCAAGGCAGCGGCGAAGATCTTCATGACGCTGCACGGCGGGTCGGGCACCAACGACGGCGATTTCAAGCGCGCGATCAAGGCCGGCATGACGATCGTCCACGTCAACACTGAAATCCGGATCGCATGGCGGCGCGGGGTGGAAGCGGGACTGGCGGCGCTGCCGAACGAAGTGGCGCCGTACAAGATTTTGAAGTCCGCGGTCGAGGCGGTGCAGCAGGTGGTGAGCCAGCGAATCGAGCTGTTCAGCTCGAAGTAGCGCGCTATTTCGCCCAGCCTTTCTCGTACGGCGCCGACATTCTGCCGATCGCGCGCAAGTGCGCGAACTTCCACTCGCCGTTGAGCTTGACGTAGTCGTCTTCGTAGCGCGCGCCCAACCACATCGCGCGATTGCCACTGCGCATGGTGAACGGCCCGATGAAGTACCAGATGCCGGTGGCGCGATCGCCGTTCACGTCGATGATCGGATTCATCACGTTGTGCTGGGAGAAGCTGATGCGTTCCTGAAAACCCTGGAAAAGTTTGCGAATCGCGTCGTGTCCCTGATGCCGTCCGACGCCGGCGCCCTCCCAGATGCCATCGGGAGCGAACAGCGTCGTGATTTTCGCCGGATTGTGATCGTCGTCGCAGATTGCGCAGTAGCGGGCCTTGAGCTGCTTGATCGCCTCGATGTCTTCGAGGACGGCAATCCGCTTTTCGAGTTCGCCGAGATCCATCGCCGTTACCTGCGCCGCTACTTGTCGGTCGGCAGATTTACAAATACCGCGGCGGTGACCACCGTCGTCCAGAGGCCGTCGCGATCGCCGATTGCCGACTGCGTGATATTGCGCGTTCGCACGATTTTATCCGACAGTTTCCACACGTCCTTGCGTTCGTCGTAGCTGACGTTGGGGTCGAAGTCCACGCCGAGCGCCGTCGCCAGCATCGTCGCCGCGAGATCCTCGGCGTAGTCGCCGGCCTTCTCGTCGGTCTGCCCGAAACTCTTGTGCTCGGACAGGTAGCCGTACTGATCCTTGTCGGCCGGAATCGCAAGGCCGACCGACGTTGCCATCAGGCGATGCGGTTCGTCAGTCGAGTTGTCGTACATGACGGTGTACACGATCTGGCCGGGAGTCAGGGTCTTCAATCCGTCCTGGATCGAGATGACCTTGCACCCGGGCGGGAAAATCGAACTGACACGGACGAGATTGAACTCGGCGATCCGCGCGTCGCGCAGCGCGAGCTCGAACGAGGTAAGTTTCTCGCGATGCCTGCCGACGCCCTTGGTCAGAAAAATAGCTTTGCCTGTTGGCCCCATCTAAATTTTGTCCCTCAATTCGATCTCTCCATGTACATAGAGCAAGCGCAAGAGTTTTGCGAGGTTACGTGTTCGTGAACGATACTTTCAATCCAGTCCGTTACGCGCGACGAAGATTGCCCAGCCCAGATAGCGGCCATCGAGTTCCAGGTTGCGGCGCATGCCGGTGGCGTCGGTGAGTTTGCCTGCGTCGGGATGGCCTGGATTTTCGAGTGCCCAATCCAGGCCTGCCTGCCAATGCAACGAATGATAGCGATGCCAATCGTCCCGCGAAGCTTCGACGAGTCCGCGCAGCGGCATCCCGTGCGCACGCATCGTCTCGACCGTCTTCCACAAAGATCGGTCCGGGTAGTCGTCCGCGCGAGATCCGAGCGGCACTTCCGGCGGATAGGGCAGCTCTTTGGCGAACACCTCGCCGAGCGCGATCGTCCCGCCACGCTTCGCCGCCCGGCTCATCCAATCGAGTGCGGGCTCGAAGCCGCCAAGCGCGAACGAGGCGCCGATGCACATCACCACGTCGAAGCTTTCCCGCTCCGGCTGAAACTCGAGCGCGGGTCCTTCCACGATCCGGACACGATCGGTGAGATTTTCCTCCGCCGCGAGACGCCGCGACTCGGCCGCGAACATCCGATTGATCTCGAGTCCCGTCGCCTGGATGTCGAACCGCTTTGCAATCCGGCGCAGCAACCATCCCTTGCCGCATCCGACGTCGAGGATGCGCATTCCGTCGCGCACCGCGCAGTAACGAGTTGCCAGGTCCAGCTTCTCTTCGGAAGTCGGATTCTGAATTGTGTGATATCGCTCGATCGTCGCGTAAAATTCGAAGATGTTCAATTTCGTTGCTCCGGTATGTCGCTGAGTTAAAGGCTGCCGCGGAAGGTTGTCGCACGAGTGCGAGCGCGTATCCGCGGCGCGCAACGACGCCTGGCGAAACGCTCTGCCGAATCTGTGATGACGCGATTTGCTTAGCGGCAGCCGGACAGCAGGTGCGTTTCGCGGACTTCGGTCGCAAGTGGCTTACTCGTTGTGATCATGAAACGCACCTCCTTTGGAAGAATGACGCGAAGGTAGCTGAGATCCGTCGGGGTTACAATCAGCACGGTTCGCGGTAAGATGCTCGCTCAAATGAAATTCCGTGAGGTGGTATCATGATCGAGACGAGCCCATTTGGGAAGACCGGTCATCAAAGCACGCGCGTTCTTTTCGGCGCGGCCGCGCTGGGCGGGATGAAGCAGGACAAGGCCGACGGTGTGCTCGAGGTGCTGCTCGAATACGGCATCAATCATATCGACACGGCGGCTTCATACGGCGAGTCGGAGCTGCGAATCGGGCCGTGGATGCGGGAGCATCGCAAGCGGTTCTTTCTCGCCACCAAGACCGGCGATCGCACCTATCAAGGCGCACGCGACAGTCTCCATCGCTCGCTCGAGCGGCTGCGCGTCGATCAGATCGATCTGATCCAGATGCACAACCTCGTCGCGGAGAACGAATGGACGACGGCTCTAGGAGCGGGCGGCGCGCTTGAGGCATTGGTCGAAGCGCGCGCGCAGGGGCTGGTCCGGTTTATCGGCGTTACCGGTCATGGCTCGCAGGTCGCCGCGATGCATCGGCGGAGCCTCGAGCGGTTCGCATTCGACTCGGTGCTGTTTCCGTACAATTTCACGATGCTGGATATCAAGTCATATGAGGAAGACGTTGAGGCGCTGCTGAGAGTCTGTCGCGAGCGCGGGGTGGCGACGCAGACGATCAAGTCGGTGGCGCGGCGGCGATGGCAGAATGGCGACGGCCGAAAATTCAGCTGGTACGAGCCGCTTCGCGATCGCGATGCGATCCGCCGCGGTGTCCATTTCGTGCTCAGCCGGCCCGGACTGTTCCTGAATACGTCGAGCGACGCGACTCTTCTGCGCGACATCCTTGAAGCGGCGAGTGTGAAAGCGACGCCGCCGGCGCGCGCGGAGATGGAAGCCGACGTCGAACACTACGCGATGGAACCGCTGTTCATTCCCGGTGTGTCGGACACAATCTAAAATGGAATTCACCTCTCCCGCGGCTGGCGACGTGGTCGCTAGCCGCAAATCGGGATAGGTATAGGAGACTCAGACCGGTTACACGACTTTGCGGAATGCCAACGCGGGCGGGAGTCTTACCGCTTCCAGGATTGGGACTATGCCGCTGATCAGACTTACTGCCAGCGCGGCAATTAATGCGTTAAGGGTCTGCGCGGGAGTTACCCATAAGGCGCCGTTGCCGCCTAGCGCAGCGCCCAGGGTTATGCCGCCGGAAAACGCCCAGAGTGCGGGGACGGCGCCCAGGATTCCACCCAAGAGTCCTATCGCGGCGCATTCGCCGAATAGGAGAGATGCTACTGCGCCGCGGCTGAAGCCTAGCGCGCGCATTACGGCTACGTCGCTGATTTGTTCGCGCACCATCATGACGGTGGAGTTAGCGGCTATGAGTAGAACTGTTAGAAGCACTACCACGGAAAGCGCGAAGACGATCGCGCGGATGTTGCCGATGGCCGATAGGCCCGAAGATAGTGCGTCGCTTTCGGTCATGGTGCGCGTTTCGGCATCGGAGTTGGCGAAGTGATCGTCGATGGTTTTGGCGAGTGGGCCCATCGCGTCGTTACTGGTAGCGCGCACTATTATGTTCCAAGCGATGTCTTCATCGGGCAGCCCGTGCGCCTTGCGCGCCGCCATCAGGTAATCACGGCGCATCAGGAATGTGTTGGGATAGCGGCTGGAAGAAATGTGGCCGATGATGATGAACGTCATTTCCATGTGGTCTGAGTCGGTGCTGCGCAGCGTTATCGTATCGCCAACCTTCCAGCCGTACTTGTGCATCAGGATCTCGCCGACTATGGCGCCACGTTTTTCTTTCGCGGTCTCGAGGCGCTGCTGTCCGGTCAGCGCGTAATCGGGGAACACGTCGCCAACCTCGGGGCCGGCGCCCACGCCGAAGACCGGCTCGCTGGGATCGCGCCAGGTCGCGGGCCATCCCGTGATAGCGACGCAGGCCGCGACCCCCGGCATTTTGTCTATTTCGTCGCAGTAGCGCGCCGGCAGATCTTCCCACGGCGCGGTCTTGTTGTTGATGATGAGGCGCAGCGTGCCGGAAGCGTCCTTGACCACGCGATCCATCGAGGCCGGCACCGAGACCAGGACCGTATAGATGAAGGTGGCGAGCGCGATCGTAAGGATCGTCAGAATCGTGCGGCGCAGATTCCGGCGCATGTTGCGTTCGATCAATTTGATCCAGTTGAACACGTTACATCCCGCTCAGACCGAGCGCAGCGATTCGACCAGGCCGATGCGCGAAGCGCGCCACGCGGGCATCAGGCCGCCGAGCGCGCCGATTACGATTGCGGCGATCATTCCCGTCACGAACGCGCCGACGGTCAGGCGAAATCTGAAAATGAACTCGCCGACGTTCATGAGCTGGCTGCTGAGGCCGGTCGAGTACGCGACCAGCACGCCGAGGATCTCGCCGAGCACGCCGCCGACCAGCGCGAGCGCGATGCTCTCGATTACGAAACTCGTGAGCACGTTGAAGCGGCTGAAGCCCAGCACTCGCAGCACGCCGATTTCGCTGGTGCGTCGCGCGACCGCGGAGTACATCGTGTTCATCGCGCCGAACACCGAACCGATGGCGAGAATGAGCGCAACGATCAGACCGAGCGCGCGCAACTGATCGACGAACTGGGTCTGCTTCGAGTAAAAGTCCCGCTCCGACATGGTATCGACTCTGACGCGCGAATCGGTGGTGAGCGATTTGGCGAAGTCCGCATGCATCCCCGGCTTCAACACGACGTGCAGCACCTCGAAGCCGTTGGCGACGTGGACCTCCTGGATCAGGACGCTGAGATCGGTCAGCATTTCCGATTCGCGCGCGCTGTCCCGATCGGAGAAAACCCCGACAATTTTGAAAGTGCGCGGTCCAAATTTGAAATCGCTGCCGACCGCCAGGTTGGGGTATCGCGCGGCGAGCTTGCGCCCGACTACCATCTCGGCCGCACCGCCGTTGGGCCAGCGCCCGCGCTCAAGCCGCATCCCGCGATGGACCTTGTAGCCGATTGGATAGAGCCCGCGCAGAAACGTGAACATCACGTCAGAGGTTACCGGTGCGGCGGGGTCAGGATTGAAGCCGGTGATCACTTCGGGCGATACCAGCGCAGTGCCGTCGGGTGTCGTCGCGATTTGCGGTCGGCTTTTGATGATCTCGTATTGCTCGTGCGAGATGAAGCTGCCGCCCTCGTCGGTGGTGCCGCGGCTGAGCACGATGTAGTTGTCGGGCTGCGCGTTTTGCATCACGGTCGCGCGCAAGCCGGCGACGAACCCCGACAAGATGAATAGCAGCATCACCACCAGCGCGACGACCGACGCCGTCATCGCGGCGGTGGCGCGACGAACCATCAGGCTGCGCAAGTTGTAACGAAGCGGGATCACTTTGGCCTCCCGGGAAATCGTGCCGGGTGGAAACTAACGTCTGCGCGAAGTGGAAAGGGTGCGATTCTAGACTGTTGGCGCCTGCGAGCCTAGAGGGCGCCGCAGCTTGGGGACTGCGGTATCGCGTCATGCTTGGCGGCGGCGCGGCTCCGATACTAAGCTCCGGGAATAAAGTTGGAGGCGAAGCGAATGAGCAAATCAGCGGCGCAGCGGATTCGCGCGAGTCTCAAGCATCCGGTAATCGACGCCGACGGGCATTGGCTGGAGTTCGGGCCGATCATCGTCGAGCAGCTGGAAAAATTCGGCGGCAGCCGCGCGGTCGAGGGCTTTCGCGCGTTCAACGGCAGAGTCTCGAAGCAACTGACAACGTCGGCGGAAGAGCGCAAGCGCACGCGGCGCGCGCAGGAAGCATTCTGGGCGTTGCCGACGAAGAACACGCGCGACCGCGCGACCGAAATCCTGCCGCGCCTGCTTTACGAACGGCTCGACGAATTCGGAATGGATTTCACTGTGCTGTATCCGACGGCCGGACTCGGCGTCCCGTTTCATCCGAATGACGAAACCCGCCGCGCGACGTGCCGCGCGTTTAACCAGTTCATCGCGGAATTTTTCGGAGAATTTTCCGATCGCATGACCCCCGCCGCGGTCATCCCGATGCATACGCCGGAGGAGGCCTGCGCGGAACTCGAATACGTTACGAACGAACTCGGGCTGAAAGTCGTGATGATGGCGAGCATGGTGCGGCGGCATGTTCCGGCGGCCGACGGCGCGCGAGCCGCGACCTGGTTCGACATGCTCGGGCTCGACAGCGAGCACAACTACGATCCGGTGTGGGCGAAATGCGTCGAGCTGGGAATCTCGCCGACCTTTCATTCGGGGTCGCGCGGCGTCGGCCTGCGCAACTCGCCGACCAATTTCGTTTACAACCACATCGGGCACTTCGCCGCCGCGAGCGAAGCCGTTTGCAAGGCGATCTTTCTGGGCGGCGTGACGCGCCGGTTTCCGCAGCTCAAGATGGGATTCCTCGAGGGCGGCGTCGGATGGGCATGCGGGCTTTACTGCGATCTGATCGGGCATTGGAAGAAGCGCAATCGCGAGGCGCTCGAGGAGACGAATCCGGCCAACCTGAATCGCGAGATGCTGACGCAACTCATTGGCGAATACGGCGGCAAGTGGGTCGAGGGTAAAATTGAACAGAAGGCGGGGGCGCCCAACGTCGCGACTATTCTCGAACGCGATCAGAGCGGTGCGACCGGCGGGATTCGCGAGCTCGACGACTTCGCCGCGTGCAAGATCAAGCGCGCCGAAGACATCCGCGATTTATTCGTCGATAATTTTTATTTCGGCTGCGAAGCCGACGATCCGCTCAACGCCTATGCGTTCAATCGCAAGGCGAATCCCTACGGCGCGAAGCTCAACGTGCTGTTCGGCTCGGACATCGGGCATTTCGACGTACCCGACATGAAGGACGTTGTGCCCGAGGCGCATGAACTGGTCGAGAACGGGCTGATCACCGATGACGACTTCCGCGATTTCATGTTCGTCAACCCGGTGCGCTTCTGGGGCGGGGCGAATCCGAAATTTTTCAAAGGCACGCGGGTCGAGAGGGAAGCCGCGGCGCTGCTCGCGCGCGAAAGCGCATCCGCCTAGGCTTTCAAAATTTCGGCGAACCCGCGTCTGGCGGCGGCGATGAACGCGCGCACCCGCGCTGGATCTTTTTTTCCGCGACGGCCGGGAATGTCGGTGTGCGTGAACGAATCGACGCCCCAAGGCCTGACCGCGGCGATTGCGGACGCAACGTTGTCCGCGGAAAGTCCGCCCGCGAGAATCACCGGGATGCGCGAGCGCTCGACCACGCTGCGGCTGATCGACCAGTCGTGAGTCTCGCCGGTCGCGCCCGCATACGGCGGTCCTTTCGCGCCCGAATCGAGCATCAGGTAGTCGAGGCAGTGCTGATGCGCGTCGGCTTCGGTGAGGGTCTCGCCGGCGCGCACCGCAAACGCGCGCAGGAGCATGACGGGCGCGATGCGCTGGCGAATCCAGGCGCAGTCTTCAGGTTCGATCTCGCGCGCCACGACGTGCAAGACGTTGGGGCGGACGGCGTCAACCATCGCGCAAATCTCGTCGCGATCGTCGGACAGTGAAAGCGCCACGCCGCGCGAGCGCGGGCGAATCGCGGCAAGAATTTCGCGCGCAAGGTCGGCGCCGATCGCTTCGGCGACGACGCCGGGCTCCGCAATCACGAGGCCAATCAGATCGGCGCCGGCGTCCGCGGTCTCGACCGCGTCGGACACCGAGGTCATGCTGTAGATCTGGACTGCCATCGACGCGGCTAGCCGCGGCCGCCGCGCAGCAGCTTGCCGGGCGTGGCGCCGGTGCAGCGGCCGTCGTCCCAGGTCATCTCGCCGTTGACGATGATCGCGCGATAGCCGCGCGCATGCTGCACGCGCCGCCACTCGCCGCCGGGAAAGTCGTGCGCGATATCGCCGACCCAATCGGGTTCGACGCCCAGCCGAGCGAGATCGTAAACCACGACGTTGGCCGCGAGTCCTTCGCGCAGCACGCCGCGGTCGCGGAAGCCGGCCGCATGCGCGGGCAGCGCCGACAGGCGGTAGTGCGCCTCCTCGAGCGTGATGCGTTGTTCGTCGCGAACCAGCCAGCCGAGAAAGTCGGTCGTGTAAGCGCCGCCGGTGAAGAACTTGGTGTGCGCGCCGCCGTCCGAAACGCCGGGAATCGTGTAGGGCGAGTCGTTGATCATCTCGGCGTAGAACTCCGCGTTGAAGCCGCGATTGGGACCGAGGAACTCGACCTTGAGTCCGCCGGCGATCGACAGATCGAGCATCGCGTCAATCTCGTGCTGGTTCCCTTCGCCGGCGATTTGGCCGATCGATTTGCCGACGTACTTTTCCAGCTCGGGCTTATCGCCGGCCCACGACACAATCAGATTACGAATCGGACCGCCGACGCCGGCCTGAATCGCTTCGAGTTTGCGATTGGCCTCGTCGTGCTCGCGCTTGATGGCTTCGCGCAGCGCGGGGTCCTTCATCTTGGCGATCTTCTCCGCGGTGCTGCCGGTCGTGACCGTGCGCCAGGCGGGGCTCGCGTCGTAAAGATTCCAATGCTCAAGCGTGAACGCGAAGCCGGTGCGCAGCGTCGCCGTCTGGCCGAAAATAGGCAGCCCCTTCTCGCGGCATCGCTTGAGCCACGCGAGGCTGCGCTGATGAATCTTGGGATTGTGGCGGGCGGGCGCGATCGCGTTGTGCAGGATTGGACGGTTCGCCTCGGCGGCGAGCCGCTCCAGGAACGCGAGGTCGTCCTTGATGTGTCCGGTCGCCTGCGTGATCTGGATGAAACCCTCGTCGCGCTCGCGCAGCACGCGGGCGAGGTTCAGGATGTCCTCGTCGCACATCGTGTCGGTAACCATCGGCGAGCCGTCGAAGTCGGCTTGGGTGGAATCCGGGCCGAGCCGCTGCACCGAGAATCCGCCGAGGCCGGCGTCCATACCTTCGGCCAGCAGCCGGCGCATTTCGGCGCGTTCGGCTTCGGTCGCGGCGCGCGTTTTGGCCGCTTCGAGGCCCATCACGTAGGTCAGCAGCGACGAGGTCGGCAGATACTGGATCGCGTTGACGCCCTTGGCCGTGCGATCGAGTGAGTCGAGGTATTGCGGGATCGTTTCCCAATCCCACTTCATTCCGGCCTTCATCGATTCGTACGGAATCGCCTCGGTGCGCGTCATCGTAAGCATCGATCGCTCGCGGAAATCGGGCTTCACCGGCACGAAGCCGAAGCCGCAATTGCCAAGCACCACCGAGGTGACGCCGTGCCATCCCGAGATCGTGCAGTAAGGATCCCATCGAATCTGCGCGTCGTAATGGGTGTGCAAATCGACGAAGCCCGGGGCGACGATCATGCCGCCGGCGTCGATGGTCTTTTTCGCGAAGCCGGGGGCGCGGCCGCCGACCTGCGCGATTTTGCCGTCCTTGATCCGAGACGTCGGCGCGGTATCGCGGCACCCGCGTTCCGTCAACAACGGTTCCACCTTTGATCTGAAGATCGAAATCGGCCATCGAAAGATCCCTCCTTCGAAGACGGGGTTGGCGAGCGGTCGCGCTACTGTTTTCGTCTTACAGCATCGCGGGTCGTCTCGGCAACCGGAATGGAAGTGACCGGACTGTACGTGAGGAAAATACCAGGTCAGGAGTTGCGCGGAACAACAGCAGCGAAGCGCTTGAAGCGCTGGCCCAACCGATCCCGCTACCCAGTCCCTTCTATTTGAAGAGGCAGTTCGTGCAGAATGACTTATGGCGAACGTTGTGCAGAGGCATCGGAAGAGGCGTCAGGCTTGGTCTCCCGAAGCTTCCGCGTCTCTTGCCGATCTGATTGAACAGCAGATTTTTCTCCTGCGCGGTCATCGAGTGATGCTCAGCGGTGGTCTTGCTGGCCTCTACGAGGTCGAACCTCGGGCGCTTGTGCAGGCCGTAAAACGGAATCTCGCACGGTTTCCGGAAGACTTCATGTTTCAACTGAGTGAGGAGGAGTTTCACGCCTTGAAATCACAAACTGTGATTTCAAGTTGGGGCGGAATCCGCCGCGCGAGCCCATACGCCTTCACCGAGCAGGGAGTTGCGATGCTCTCGACCGTGCTGAGGAGTCCGCGCGCAATCCAGGTGAACATCGAGATCATGCGAGCGTTTGTGCGCCTGCGTCGCATTCTTGCGTCCCACGCCGAGCTCGCAAGCAAGCTCGACGCGCTCGAAAAGAAATACAATGCCCAGTTTAAAGTCGTCTTCGATGCGATCCGCGAGTTGATGGCGCCCGCACCACCGAATCGCCGCCAAATCGGATTTACGCGGAAGTGATTGCTGTCATCCTGCGCGTGCTCCGCGCCACGAGATTTAACGCGATCGAGCAGGCCGAGCGAGGCATCACAACGAGCGGCGGTAGGTGACGTAGTTGGCGCAGACTTTGGCGCCGAGTTTTTCCGCGGTCCGGCGCGACGGCCAGTTGTCGTCGAGCACCAGCGTGTAGCTCAGATACTTCGCGCCGCTGCGGATCAGGCGCAGGTACGAATACGCCGCCATCGCGAGGTTGACGCCGCGGCCGCGCGCCTGCTCGAGCACGCCGATTCCCAGGAAGTTCAGTTTCTCGTCGTCGGCGAGCCTGCGGCCGCGCTTGAGAATCGCGCCGTCGGCATTTGGCGGCGTGACCATCAGGGCGCCGACCGGCTCGCCGTCGCGATAGGCCAGCACCGAAGTCGCGAGCGCGCCCGACATGGCGAAGAAATCGAAAAGGAATTTGAGTTCATCGGTGGTGAAGGGAGTCGCGCCCCAATGATGCGCGAATGCGGTGTTCCAGGTGTGCTCGAAATCGCGGATGCGCCGCGCGGCCGGAATGTCCTCCAACGCGACGATTTGAAAACCGGCGCGACGGCTCGCTTCGAGTGCGCTTTCGTAGCGCGCGACCAGTTCCGGCGTCACCTCAATCTTATAGTCAACCCATCCGCGCTCGGTCTCGAAGCCGGCATCCTTGAGCAGCGCGTGGTAGTAGGCGGGATTCTGGCGCGCGATGTCGGGCGGCAGGGTTTCGTAATCGTCGATCACGAACGGAAATTCGAGCAGGCCGTAGCCGGCGCGCGCCGCGGTCGCGCCGTTCGCTTTCATCCACTCCGACGCCGCATCCATCATCGAATTCACGGCGTCGCGACTGTTGGGCAGCGCCTCGAACATGACGATGTGTCCGAGCGGTTCGTTCCAATGACGCTGGTAGTGGCTGTCGATGATTGCGACGGCGCGCGCGACCAGGTTGCCGTCAACCCGCGCGGTGAACGGCCGAATCATTCGGCCGGCGGCGAACGGTCCCTCGCCCATCAGAATCGGCAACTGGACCGCGACCATCGCGGCCCATCGCGCGCCGCGATATTCGTAAACCCGATGCTGAAAAAGTACGAACTCGGTGAGCGCTTCTTCGCCGGATGGCGACTCGATTTTGACTGACAACTACAAACTCTCCAGCCGGGCTGACCAATCGCGCGCTTCGATTCAGGGTGTCGCAGAGCGCCTTCGCGCGATGTCGCCTTGTTTCACTTCTCGCCGTGCGCTAACCACTGTGCAGGGGCGAGCGTAGCGCCGCGCGAGTCGAAGCGTCAAACAATCGCGCGAATCACCTCCCCGGGAGCGGTTGAGCGTTATGGTTGAAAAAACAATCGACCTCACGGGCATCTCGGCCAACTCGGTCGAGGAAGCCGTGCAATTGGCAATCTCACGCGCCGGCGTGACGATCAACGGCATCCACACCGCGCACGTCACGAACATCGACGCGATGGTCGAGGCCAACAAGGTGGTGCGATGGAAGGTGAGTGTCAAAGTGACCTTCCAGGTGAAAGACGAGCTGCACGAGTGATCGGTTGAGTCGCGGTCACGGAGCAAGCGGCGGAGCGCAAGGACTTCCAAGTCATGCGAAACCAGCCACTGAGAGTAATCGATGGCGAAAATAGTTGAGGTCCACCCGGGTATCTACGAGATTTTTCTGCCGCTGCCGATGCGGCCGACGATCATCAACGTCTATTTGATCGACTGTCACGGCGCGTGGACGCTGGTGGACACCGGCATGAACTCGCCCGAGAGCATCGCGGCACTCGAGCAGGCGCTGGCAGAGGTCGATATCAAGATCGAGGATCTCGACGCGATCGTTGCGACCCATCATCATATCGATCACTTCGGCGCCTCCGGCGAGATTCGCCGGCGCAGTCATGCGGTCACCCACATTCATCGCCTGGAAGCGGAGCGCGCGGGCAGGATGATCGAGTTCGGCAAGATGGCGCCGCACGACCGGCCCGAATCGCGCGCGTTTTTCGCCCGGCACGGATTTCCGATCGAACAGTTCTCGCCGAGCGGAATGCGGCCGTCGTGGATGGGGACCTCGATGTACGGACCGGTCACCAATCCCGACAAGTACATCGACGATCACGACGTGGTCAAAATCGGCGACCGCGAGCTGGAAGTGATCTGGACGCCGGGACATTCGCCGGGTCACAACGTGATTTATCTGCGCAAAGAGAAGGTGATGATCGTCGGCGATCACCTGTTGCCCAAAATTACGCCACACGTGGGAATTTATCCCGACGCGGCCGGGACCAACCCGCTCGGCGACTTCATCGCGTCGCAGCTGAAAGTGCAGAAGTTCGACGTTGAGCTGGTTCTGCCGGCGCACGGCGGCGTCTATCACGACCATCGCCATCGCGCGAATCAGTTGATCGAGCATCACCGCTATCGCGAGGCGGAAATGCTCGATTTGACGCGCCAGGCGCCGCAGACGGCATTCGAAATTGCACAGCAAGTATTTGGCGGCGAGGAACGGCCGATATTCCACGTGATGGCGGCGACCTTCGAGACCCTCGCGCACCTGGAACTTGCCTGTTTTGAAGGCCGGGCGCGGCGGTCGGAGCGGGGTGAACAAACCGTGTTCCAGGCGTTATGAGCGAATTACGGGGGGTTTGCTAATTTTTCCGAACGGTGTATTTTGGCCCTGCTTAAACGAACGGCGGATAGGCATGTTAGCTCGGTAGTGGGAGGGGTTCCTAGATTGAAGGAGGATGCCATGAAACGGAAGATCGGATTGGCGCTAGCATCGGGGCTGGCATTGTTGATCGCCGGTTGCTCGAGTCAGAGTACCAGCACCACAGGCGCAGGCGGTTCCACGGCGCCCGCGCCCTCGGAGGCAGTGACTTCAACCGCTAGAAATTTCAACCTGGCTGTCAAGTGCCCCGGCGTGCACTGGGAGAAGAAGCACGGCTGGTCTGATGAGCAGATTATGCAGCAGGAATCTGTCGAACAGCAAGATATTCCTGCTTGTGAGCAGTGGGTTCAGGCGCAGCCCAAGGGCTACGTACCTCCTCCGGCAAACGGAGCGGTAGCGGCTAAAGCTCCGGCACCCGGCGCACCTGCGGCAGCCACTCCGCACTGAGGTACCTGAGAGCAGGGGACTGGCGTCAACGGCGCCAATCCTGACTTCGCGCTGGGGTGAAAAAATTTAGGCGGCGCAGCATCTCGTAAGAGATGTCGCGCCGCCTTTCTATTCTTGGAGAAATTGGCCCGGCACAAATTCGCGCCGGGAGAGTGCCTTCTAGCGAGCTTGGGCCGACGCCGTGCGCTTCGCATCGCGACGCGCTGGAGCACTGATCCGGCCGCTGCGCACCACCGGCGACCGCCTTGCCAGGCGTCGCGTGGACACTCCAGCAAGCTGCTGAGTCCGCCAGTCCCGCAGGCCTCTGCGCAAAAATTGCGGCTCGATCCCAAGCGTCTCGCACACGGTCTCGAACGAGAACGGCCCCTCTCCGCCTTCGCCGATAAGCCATTGCTCAGCTTCGCTGAACAGGCGCTTGCGCGGGCCGCCCTTGGCGTCGGCGTTATTCTGGAAGCATCGAAGTGCGTCTTCCAGTATCGCCATCATCAGCTTCTTGACCGGGCGGATCGTACTGTCGTCACGCCGGCTGTCATAAAACTGCTCAGGCGTCAAAACGTCTGGCACGAAGAGATTTCCGAGTGCGCTATTTTCCCATTCCATCGTACTTTGTCCTCACCCGATCGTGCCTGTTGCCCCCGCCGTCGGAGGTGTCATGACGATGCCGGGAATCCGACTGTTATTCGTTCGGCTAGGAAAGAAGCAACGATCATGCCGAATTTATCGGCAACTGCCCTAATACAATTTAGCCAACATGTTAAGCTCTCATGAACCCCAATTCGGGTCTCTATCATGTGAGAAATCCATAAGAACTCTAACTTTTCGCAAACAAATACGCATTTTGCGAAAATGGTCGCCCTTGTGCGCATGCTGACTCATTTGCGACAAGCGTTACGATTTGGCCACAAAACGCCCGCAATGTGTCGCGCGCCTGCCATACATCGGCTGCGCCCCTCGCTCATGTTGGACTGCCGCTACTGAACGGTGTCGGGACCGCCGCTGGTGCCTGTGGGCCCATGCTTGCGCTCTTCCAGCTTGAAGGTCAGCACATCGAGCAGGCAATCGACCCGGTCCGCCAGCGCTTCGAGCAGGGTCTGCTTTTCGAGCGGCGTGATATCGAGATGAAAGCACAGGAAGTTGATAAGCTCGGCGCCGCGCAAGCCGCGCTGCTCGACGATTGTGCGCCAAGCCTCGTGCGCCGGCTCGCCGAGGTAGCTGAAGAGCATCTCGCGCAAGGCGTCCATCGTCTCAGCGTCGCAATCGAGAGCCTCGCGCCGCACCGGACACCATGTCACTTCCGCCTGTCGATAGGAGCGATCGCGGATCTCGCGCGCGATGCGAAACTCGCCGACGCCCTCGAGCACCAGGTTGTAGCGTCCGTCGGCAAGCTTGACGAGGCCGCCGATCTTGCCCGCGCATCCGATCTCGAAAATGTCGGGAAAGGCATGATAGTCGGCCTGCCAATCGCCCTTGAGCAGCGCCATCCCAATCATGCCGTGCGCGTTGGCGACGTTGGCGATCATCTCGCGATAGCGCGGCTCGAAAATATGCAGCGGCACGCTCAACCCGGGAAACAACACGAGGTTGGGCAGCGGAAAGATCGGAATGGTAGTGGGTAATGCAGCCACGATTACAACCGGCGCCTGATGGCAGGTTAGGGCCGTTGCTATCAGCCGTCAAGGTAAGCGTCGCAGAGATACCACCGGCGCGCGGTTTTGCTATGTTTCAGCGAATCCGCGAGACTTTATCCAACAGCGAAATGGAAACGAGATTGTTCATCGCCGGACGCTACGTTGACGCGGCCAAGTCGGCGCTTTTCCCCGACGTTCGAGCCGGCCTCCGAGCGCGAGCTGGCGCAAGTGTCGAGTGCGAGCGACGACGACGTGAGTCGTGCGGTCGATGCGGCGCGCGAAGCCGCGGATCGCGGGCCGTGGCCGCGCATGAACGCCGACGCGCGCGCGGGCATCCTCAATAAAATGGCGGACGGCATCGAGAAACGCGCGCGCGAGTTGGGCACGCTCGAGGCGCGTGATGTCGGCAAACCGCTGTCGGAGTGCGTCAATCACGATGTTGCGCGCGCCGCGCGCAACCTGCGATTTTTTGCCGCCGTCGCACAGACCTGGACGCATGAGGCCGCCGGCAGCGACGCGAAATTTCTCGGCCGCGATCTGAAACTCATGAGCGTCACGCAGCGGCCGCCGGTCGGCGTCGGCGCGATCGTCATCCCGTGGAACTCTCCGCTGATGCTCGCGACCTGGAACCTCGGGCCGTGCCTGGCGGCGGGGAACACCTGCGTGCTCAAGCCGTCCGAGCTGGCGCCGCTGACTTCGATTGCGCTTGGCGAGATCGCAAACGAGGCCGGCCTGCCGGCGGGCGTGCTGAATATCGTGCCGGGTCTCGGCGACGCCGGCGCGGCGCTGGTCTCGCATCCGGGTGTGGACGCGGTCGCGTTTACCGGCGGTGTCGCGACCGGCCGGCGGGTGATGGGGTCGGCGGCCGAATCGCTCAAGCGGGTCACCCTCGAACTCGGCGGCAAGTCGCCGAATCTGGTCTTTGTAGACGCGAGTCTGAAGCGGACGGCGGCCGGTGTCGCGCGCTCGATCTACCGCAGCCAGGGACAATCGTGCGTCGCGGGCTCGCGCTTGCTGGTTGACCGCCGGGTCGCCGAGAATTTTCTCGAACTGTTGGCCGCCGAGATCGCGACCCTCAGGATTGGCGACCCGCTGGCCGACGGCACCGAGTACGGCCCCCTGATTTCCGGCGCGCATCGCGAGCGCGTGCATTCGTTCGTCGCCGATGCGGTCGCGAACGGAGCTAACATTTTGGCCGGCGGAAAGACTCCCGCCGAACCCGCCCGAGGATTTTACTATCTGCCGACACTGCTCGACGGCGTCGATGCGAACTCGCGCGCCGTGTCCGAGGAAATCTTCGGGCCGGTGCTCACGGTCGAGCGCTTCGACGACGAAGATCAGGCGGTCGCCCTCGCCAACGCCACGCGCTTCGGCCTCGCCGCCTACGTCTGGACCGCGAACGTCGATCGCGCGCTGCGGGTCGCCGAAAAGATCAAAACCGGGATGGTCTGGGTCAACAGCTTTTTCCTGCGCGATCTGCGCGTCCCGTTTGGAGGCTCAAAGATGAGCGGGCTTGGCAGGCAGGGCGGCCGCTTCAGCATGGAGTTCTGGACCGAGCCGAAACTCGTGTGCGTCGCCTACGGCGAGGAGGACCACGATGGGTAAGGTCGTCGCCACCGTGTTCACCACCCACGTACCGCGCCTGATGATCACCGATCCGATCGCGCGCCGCGCCTACATGGGCCGCAACGTCACGACTTTCTACGACGCGATGCCCAAGCTCGAACGCGAGCGCCTGCGCCATCTCGACTTCGATACCTTCTTGCTAATCGATACTCACTGGTTCTCTACTTTGGAGTACATACTCAATGCTCACGAGCGGCTCTCGGGTGTATATACTTCGGACGAGCTGCCCGCCATGCTGCATGGCCTCGAATATGACTACCGCGGCGATGCCGAGCTGGCGCGCGCAGTCGAAATGGAGGCGCGGGAGCGGGGAATTCGTGCGATCGCGTCGGCGCATCCCAACTTGCCGATGCACTATCCGACGCTCAACGTGATGTACTATTTCAATTACGAGGCGCGCCGTCGCGTGCTCTCGGTGAGCGTGTGCCAAACGGCATCGATCAAAAACGACCTGTCTTATGGAATGGCTATTGGGCAGGCTATCTGGAAGTCGAATCGGCGGGTCGTGATCGTGGCCTCTGGCGGGATGTCGCACAAGTTCTGGGACTACGATCGAATCCTCGATCGCGCGTCGGCGTCGCCCGACGACATCGCGTCAACCGCCAACCGCCTCTACGACGAACGAATCATGGAATGGTTCAGGCAGGGACGGCACGACGCGGTGCTATCCGCCGCCGAGGACTATCGCACACACTGCTCGCCCGAAGGCCGCTTCTCGCATTACCTCACGATGGCCGGCGCGATGGGCGGCGACTCGTGGACCTGGCGCGGCGAGCAATTTGGAAAATACGAGGCCGCAATCGGAACCGGCCAGGCAATCTTTTATTTTCAACCCTCATTCAGCGGCGCCGAGCGCGAAGCCGCGTAACGCGACTCTGCCGGAGGTACGTTTTGAAACTTGCACACGGAATTTTGGCGATGCTGGTGACGCCGTTCCACGACGACTACCGGCTCAATGAGGACGCGCTGCGGCGCGAAGTTCAGTGGGCGATTGCCTCGGGCGCACACGGCGTCGTCGCGGCGCCGAGTATCGGCGAATTCCTGCACATGGACGAAGCCGAGCGCACGCGCGTGTTTGAAATCGTCATCGAGGAGACGCGCAAGCGGCCAAATATCTCGGCCGTCGCGATGACCTCGGGCGCGACCACGCTCGAAACTCTGCGCTATGCGAAAATCGCGGCGCGCCTCGGTTACGACGCGCAGCAGGTGATCCCGCCGTATTACTGGCGCTGCGGCGAGGCCGAAGTCGAGCGCCACTACCGCATGATTGCCGAGGCCGGCGACCTGCCCGTCGTCATCTACCACAACCCGGCGCTCAGCAAGTTCAACATCACGCCGCGTTTCGCGGGCAAGCTCGCGACGATTCCCGGCGTCGTCGCATTCAAGGAAGTGCTGACCGATTTGCAGCATCTCGAGGCGCTCTACGACGAGGTGGACGGCCGCGCGGACATCTACAACACGTTTCGCGCGATGCTCGCCGGGTTGATGCTCGGCGCGGCCGGCGGCTTCATCAATATTTTCGCGGTGCCCGCCGCGGTCGCGCTGCTCAAGGCCTACAGGGCCGGCGACTACAAGCACGCCGAAGCAATTCAGCGCCGGCTCAATCGGTGTTTCCCGCGCGGCGGCGAGGAAACGCTCGGCCATCTCGGCACCACCAAGGTCACCGCGTCGGTCGCGACCGGAATCGAGATGGGCCCGGCGCGGCCGCCGTACATGGCGCCGGCCGACGCCGCCGAGCGAATCCGCCGCCGCCTGCCGCTGCTCAACGAGATCATCTGAGATGGGCGCGCGCTCGGGCAACAATTATCTGTCGTCGCTGAAGAAGCTCGGCGCCGAAATCTGGATCGGCGGCGCGCGCGCCGGCGACGTCACCGCGCATCCGGCGTTTGCGAACTGCGCGCGCTCGGTCGCGTCGCTCTACGACATGCAGATGGAGCATCCGGAGACGATGACGTTTCGCACCGACGACGGCGGCCGCGCGGGCATGTCGTTCATCATCCCGAAAACCGCCGACGACTTGCGCAAGCGCACGCGCATGATGAAGACCTGGGCGGACTTCGGCTGCGGGATGCTCGGGCGCACGCCGGATTACCTCAACGTGAGTCTCGCCGCGATGGCCGCCGCGCGGGAATTTTTCGCCGAGAGCGATCCGCGCCACGGCGACAATATCTGGAACTACTATATGGAGGCGCGCCATCACGATTGGTGCGCGACCCATACGCTCGTCAATCCGCGCGCGAGCCGCGCCGCGGGATGGGCAGGACAAACTGACGCCGACCTCGCGCTCAAGCTGGTCGAAAAGACCAGCGACGGCATCGTCGTCAGCGGATGCCGCATGCTCGCGACGCTCGCGCCGCTGTCGGAGGAGCTGCTCGTGTTTCCCTCGACCGTGCTGAAGGCCGAGCCGGCGGCGGAGCCGTTCGCGCTGTCGTTTGCGATCAATTGCAACGCCAAGGGTTTGAAGTTTCTCTGCCGCGACACTTACGACCTCGGCCGCTCGCGCTTCGACAACCCGCTCGCGTCGCGGTTCGACGAGATGGACGCGGTGGTCGTGTTCGACAACGTGCTGGTGCCGTGGGAGCGCGTGTTCCTGTGCGGCGACGTTGCGCGATGCAACGCGTTGTATGCGGGCACCGGCGCCGTCGTGCACATGATGCATCAGGTGGCCGTGAAAAATGTCGCGAAGAGCGAGTTCGTTCTGGGCCTGGCGGCGCGAATCGCGGAAGCCAGCGACGCGATGTCACTGCCGCACGTCCGCGATCGCATCGCCGAAATGATCATGACCACCGAGACGATGCGCGCATGCCTGCGCGCCGCGGAAGCGGACGCCGCAGTCGACAAGTGGGGCGTGTTCACGCCGGCCCGCGCGCCGCTCGATACCGCGCGCAATCTTTTCCCGCGCCTGTACCCGCGCCTGGTCGAGATTATCCAGCTCAACAGTTCGAGCTCGCTGATGGCGACGCCGTCCGCCGCCGACTTCGCCAATCCCAATGAGCTGCCGGATATCGAGCGCTATTTCGGCGCCGCCGACGCTGGTGCGAAAGAGCGCGTCGCGCTCTATCGATTGGCGTGGGAGGTCGCATGCAGCGCCTTCGGCGGCCGCCAGGTTCTCTACGAGCGTTTTTTCTTCGGCGACCCGGTCCGGATGTCGAGCGCGCTGGTCGATAACACCGACCTGAAGCCGCTGGTGGAGCGAGTGCGCGCCTTCCTGAAACGCCCCGACTGATGAGTTTTTTTGCGGGTTAGGGTTAGGTTGCGCGCATCCTCACGACGCAGATTCGGCTCGCAACGATAGCCGTCGCGCGACCGCAGCGACAAAGGAGCGCTGCGCGATTTTCAGAAACCGGAACCGGCTTCGCTTGCGCGAAGCTGTCCGAGATCCGTTCCTCCCGTCGCTAACGCTCCCGTCGTCAGGATGACACAAGCGCTCGCGCTGCTCGCTTCGTCAGGCGCGGCTATAGCGAGGGTGGGGCGCCGCCCGCTATCGTCATGCTCATTCATGGCGAGACTTCGAAAGGCGGCGCGCATATGGGGAAATCCCAAGGCGCGTGAGATTGGCGAACGCGTTCTATTCACGCCCGGCGACAACCTCTTCATGATCGATCCGCCCGCGATGTTCGGGCGCCGCGCGCCGGTCGAAATCGAGATCGGCGCGGGCAAGGGTGAGTTCATTATCGAGCGCGCCGCGGAATTTCCCGAGCGTGACTTTATCGCGGTCGAACTCTCCTCGACCATCACCCGCGTGCTGGCCGTGCGATGCGGCCGCGCGGGACTCGACAATTTGCGCGTCGTGCGGATGGACGCGCGCACGCTGGTCAACCTGATGCTGGCCGACGCGAGCGTCAGCGCGTTTCACATCTACTATCCCGACCCGTGGCCGAAGGAGCGGCACGTCAAGCATCGGCTGTTCACCCCGACGCTCGCGGCCAGTATCTTTCGTACCGTCGAGCCTGGAGCGACCGCCTATGTCGCGACCGACGTGCGCGATTATGCGTCCGAAATCTTCCCGATGATGCTGACGGCGGGCTTCATCCGCGCGGTCGAGGCCGCGCCCGGCGCCGAGCGGACCGGCTTCGCACGCAAGTACGTCGCGGCCGGCAAACCGGTATTTTCGGCCTCGTTCCGCAGGCCGCGCGAGTCCGGAAGTACCTGAATCCGCCCGCTTGTCGGGACGCGCGACGTAATCGCGGATCGGGCGCGGATTGCAATGCACAACACCGTTGTTTAACCTTTTTCGCGTCACCCGATGAAACGATTGCTGTTGATATTGGTGGCTCTCGCCCTGCTGCCCGCCGCCGCTTGCAGTCTGCGCCAGAAGCCCACCGGTGAAGACTACTACGCGCAGGCGCAGCTCAATTTTGCGACCAAGGAATACAAGGCCGCGATCGAAAACTATCAGCAGGTGATCGACAAGTACCCGTTCAGTCCCTATGCCGAAGACGCCGAGATGAAAATCGGCCTCGCCTACTACCAGCAGCAGGATTACGCCGAGGCGATCGGCGCGCTCGACGATTTTGAGCGGATGCATCCGACCAGCAAAAACCTCGAGCTCGTCAGCTACTACATCGGGCTGAGTTACTACGATCAGATTGGGCGCGAGGACCAGGACCAGGGCAAGACCGAGGCGGCGCTCAAGCGCTTCCAGGAATTGGAGCAGCGCTTTCCCGAGGGCGACTTCGCCGAGCTGGCGCACGACAAGGTGCTGGTATGCCGCGAGATGCTCGCGCGCAATCAGATGATCGTCGGCAACTACTATTACAAGCGCGCAAACTTTCGCGCGGCGGAATCGCGCTTCGCGGAACTGCTGCAGAAATATCCCGAAACTCCGGTCGCACCGGACGCGCTTTACGAGCTGGGAATCTCGCTGGAAAAGGAAGGCAAGCGATACTCGGCCGCGCAGGCCTTCGCCGCTGTGAAGAAGCATTTCCCGACTTCCATCTACGCCAAAAGAGCGCAGACCGAGCTGACCAAGCTCCATGAACCGATCGATACCGAAGAAGATCCGCTGCCCTTGGTGCTGGCTGAAACCGGCTACGGCGGCAATGCCGACGACTCGAACGCCGACCGTGTAATCGTGCGCCAGCGCTCCGACATGCGCGGTGCCGAGGTCGCGTCGAGATCGGGCGGCTCGACCTACGGCGCCGACGGGCTGCCGAACCTCGACCTGTCCGTCGTTAAGAATGCGCCCGATCCGTCGCAGCCCGATCTGCCGAGCGCCAAGCCCGGCGCTCCGGACATGATGCGGGCGCCCGCCCCCATTTTGCCCAAGCCCACCGGCAGTATCGCCGGCGCCGCCGACGCGCAGGCGCGCGCGATGACGGGATTGGCCGCCGCGCCGTCGTCAGAGCCCGCGATGCATCAGATGAACGCGACCGCGGATGCGACCGCACCCGCGCCCGAGCCGGCGTTGCATCAGATGAACGCCGACACCAATGCGCCTTTGTCGCAGAGCGAGCCGCCAACGCCTGGCCCGGCGACGCTCAAGACGATCAGGCTGTCATCGAACGATCCGCCGCTGTCGGTGATCCTCGAATTGAGCGGCCCCGTCAGCTTCGACAAAAACCTCGAGAGCAGTTCCGACGGTTCGACCGCGACCGTGGTGCTGAAGGACGTTACTCCCGACACCGCGCTGCAGACTCATCTCGTCTTCGACAAATCGATCTTCAAGGATTGCGACATCTCGAGCAGCTCGGTCGGAACCACCGTGACCCTGAAGATGCGGCCGGTCGCGCGCTTCGCAGTGGTGCCGCTCGAAGGGCCGCCGCGCCTGCTGATGACCTTCACCCCGCAGGCCGGAACCCTCAAGACCAGCGCCGCGAATTAATCTATCACCCGAACACGTCGTCGAACTTGATGCCGAGGAATTCCAGCACCACTTCGGCGTACACCTTCAGTCCCCAGTAGAAGCCCTCGATTGGCAGGCGCTCGTCGTTGCCGTGATAGAGCGATCCGAACGGCATGTGCGGCTCGAGCTTCACCGGCGAGAATCCGTAACACGCGGCGCCGAGCTTCGAGTAGAACTTGCTGTCGGTCGCGCCCGGGATCATCCAGGGAATCGCGAGCGATCCGGGGTCGGCCGCCTCGACGGTTTTCTTGATCAACTCGAACAGCGGCGTGTCGGGACTCGACTCGGCCGGCGGCGCGGTCTTGAGCAGCTCGAAGGTCGGTTCGGGACCCACGATTTGCCGCAGCTCGGCCATGAAGCTCTCGGGATCTTCGCCGGGCAGCGTGCGCCCGTCGAGCACGATCGTCGCCTCGCCCGGAATCACGTTATCCTTGTATCCCGCGCGCAGAATCGTCGGCGAGACGGTGTTGGAAAGCATCGGCGCGAACAGCGGCCCCGGCGACTCGACCGGCACCCCCATCTCCTCGAGCGTCTGCCGCATGAACGGCGACACGTTCTTGCGCATCGGCGTCCGCACGATCCGCGTGATCAACTCCGACATGCGCGAGATGGCGGTGTCCGATCGCGGCATCGATCCATGCCCCGGCGGCGCCGTGACTTTCATCTTGATCGTGACGAAGCCCTTCTCCGCCACCTGGATCGGATAGAAGCGCTTGTCCCTCAGATGAACCGTGAAGCCGCCGACCTCGTTCAGCACGTAGCCCGCACGCACCAGCTCGGGATGCCGCTCGACCAGAAACTTCGCGCCAAAATCCGATCCTGCTTCCTCGTCCGCGACCGCCGCAATTATCACGTCGCGATTCGGCGTCACCCCCGCGCGCTTCATCGCCGTCATCATCACCAGGTCCATCGCGCATTTCGACTTCATGTCGATCGACCCGCGGCCCCATAAGCAGGCGTCGGCGATTTCGCCGCTGAACGGCTCGCGCGTCCAGCCCGCTCGCTCGACCGGAACCACGTCGGTATGCGACGAGAGCAGCAGCGGCCCCGCCGCCGAATCGGCGCCCGTGTGACGCGCAACCAGGTTCGCGCGGGTCGGTGCGCTTTCGCGGATCACGGATTTGACCCCATGCGCGCCCAGCGCCTCGGCCATGTAATCGGCGGCGATTCGTTCGTTGCCGGGCGGGTTGCTGGTGTCGAGCCTGACCAGCGCGCGCAAACACTCGAGCGCTTCCTGTCGAAACGCCTGCCACGAGATCGTCATCGAGTACCCCCTTCGAGTGAATCCATAGCTGTCATATAAATGCTACAACTTGTTACAACATGAGCATAGACACTTGAACGTCGATTATCATTACTAAAAACAGCGCAAATAAAGTACCCTCGCGGACCTCGCTGCTATGCCTCGTGACCGGTGGCATCCAGCACTAACTGACGATAGCCTCGCTTCGAGGTCGCAGATCGTGGGCATAATTTGCGTCGAAAGAGTCCTCATTGCCGTGCGTGATCTGGCGGCGGCGCGCGAGAATTGGCGACGGGCCGGCTTTGCGCTCACGCCCGCGGATTTCGAGGCCGACGGCATTCAGATCGCCAGGCTGGCGGCGGGCGCCGTGGAAATCGATCTGTGCGCGATGCAGTCCGCCGGGTCCAGGTCGCCGCTCGCTCAGCATTTGCGCGAAGCGACTCAGAATGAGGGTGGCGCCGGCATCATCGGATGGGTTTGGGGCGTGAAAGGCGTGCTCGTTTCGGACGAGGAAGAATCGAGCGCGGCCCAATCGCAACTAATCCAGTTGCCCGCGCTCGCGCAAAATTCCATCAAGGCCGAGATGCTTTCGTCCGGATTGCCCGGCGTCTTGACCGCGGCCGCTCCGATCACCCTCGACCTCGAATCGCGTCGCCAATCGCTCGCACAGCTTTGCGGGCTCAACCCGAACACCGTCGAGTATCTCGAACATATCGTCGTGATGACGCCGGTGCTCGAAGACGCGATCACCGCCAACGAAGCGCTCGGCGTCCCGTGCAAGCGAATCCGCGAAGTCGGCAACGGTGCGCGGCAGGCGTTCTTCAAGCTCGAGCAAACGGTGCTGGAAGTCGTCGGGCCGGCGATGCGTGGACGTCCCGGATGCTGGGGCCTCGCGCTGATGTGCTCGGACATCGCGCAGGCAGTGGCAACCGCGCGCGCGAATGAGTTGCAAGCGACGGAGCCCAAGCTCGCGATTCAGGGCGGCCAGATCGCGCGAATCGTCGATCCGCTCGACGGCGTCGCGATCGCCTTCATGCAACCCGGCCCCCGCCGCGACGACTGATAAAAGTATCGCCGCTCCAAACTCTGCCATCCTGACGAAGCGAGCTACTGAGCGGCAGGAAGGATCTCGGACAGCTTCGCGTCAGCGAAGCCGGTTCCGGTTTTGAGTCGCTGCATCCAATGAGGCCCGCCGCGGCGTCCCGCGCAACGTCACCGTCCGCTGAAATTCGGATCCCGCTTCGCCATGAACGCCTCGAGTCCCTCCTTGAAATCGCCTGAACGGAACAGCACCAGCAGCTGCATCAACACGTGATGCGTATGCGATTCGAAGTCCTCGCTCAGCCCATGGCGGAACAGCCGCTTCATCGCACGAATCGCCAGCGGCGCGTTGCCCGCGATCTTCGACGCCCATCGCGCCGCCTCTTCCATCAATTCGCCGTGCGGCACGACCTTGTTCGCGAGTCCCAGCTCGACCGCGCGCGCGGGCCCGATATCGTCCGCGATGAATCCGATTTCGCACGCGCGCGCCCATCCCACCAGCCGCGGCAGATACCAGGTGCCGCCGCTTTCGGGCACGATGCCGCGTTTGGCGAACGCGGGCACCAGCTTGGCGCGATCGCTAATCAGGCGCAGGTCGCATCCGAGCGCGAGATCGAATCCGTAGCCCGCTGCGGCGCCGTTGATCGCGCAGATTACGGGCAAGTCGATTCGATTCAGCGTCACCGTCGGCAACTCGCGCGTGCTGACGTGCGACGCAGTTGGCGCCGCTAGTCCCGCGCCGATGCCTTTGCCGGCGGCGGTGTCCTTGAGATCGAGTCCGCTGCAAAAACCGCGTCCCTCGCCGGTCAGGATGATCGCGCGGATTTTCGGATCGCTGTCGAAATCCTTGAGCGCTTCGCCCAGTTCATTCAGCATCTCGACGCTGATCGCGTTCATCCGGTCGGGCCGGTTGAGCTTTAAAATTCCGATGTGATTGGTTTTTTCGACGAGTAGATCAGCCATTTGCGCAGTCCTCCATTCGACGTTCAGAACCTATCGCATCGCATCGATTTAGCGAATGATGCGAGCTAGAATTTCCCGCGGAGCATCAATCATGATCAAACATCTACCCGCGTCGGCTTCGGCCGACGAGATTTGCGCGGCGCTCGGCGAGGACGGATGCGTCGTCGTCGATCGGGTCGTGCGCCCCGAAGTCATGGACGAAGTCGCCGCCGAGCTGCGTCCCTTCACCGACGCCACCGCATTCGGCGCCGACGATTTCAGCGGCAAGCGTACGCGCCGCACCGGCGGCCTCATCGCGCGCTCGCCGAAATCACGCGAGCTCGTGATGAATCCCACGGTGCTCGGCGCCGTCGGCAAGATGCTCGGTCATGCGACCAGCTTCCAGCTCCATCTCACGCAGATAATCTCGATCGGCCCCGGCGAGCCCGCCCAGACGATTCATCGCGACCAATGGGCGTTCGATTTCTTTTCCTTCCCCAAGGGCTACGAAGTCCAGTGCAACACCATCTGGGCGATGACCGACTTTACCGGGGAAAACGGCGCGACGCGCGTGATCCCAGGCAGCAACCACTTCGACGACAAGCTGCACTTCACCGAGGCCGACACCGAGCCGGCCGAGATGAGCAAGGGGTCGGTGCTGTTCTACACCGGCAGCATCTACCACGGCGGCGGCGCGAACCGCTCGAAAAAGATCCGCACCGGAATCAACATCACCTACAACGTCTCGTGGCTCCGCCAGGAAGAAAATCAGTACCTTTCGGTGCCGCTCGAAATCGCGCGCACGCTCCCCGTCGATCTGCTGCGACTTATGGGATACCGACTAGGCGCCTACGCCCTCGGCTACGTGGACGACACCCGCGACCCAATCGAGGTAGTCCGCCCCGACCTGGCCCGCAACGGCTTCCGCCCGGTGCTGGAGACGCAAAAGGCTGAGGAATTTTTGAGTGCTCAGTCGCCAAGCCCGGCACGGAAGTAGAAGCCGCGGGCAATTCGCGGCGACACGAGAAAACGCACCGCCAGACTGTCCTGACCTCGCCTCGGACTTTAAAGGGAGAGGGGAAGAGCGGCTCGCCGGCCGGCCCAAGACCACAAGCAACGGTACGATTTTCCGCTTATCAACAAGATCGGCGATCTACTACTCACCCTTGGCGAAGCAGACCGCCTCGATATTGTGACCGTCCGGGTCCAGCACGAACGCGCCGTAATAGGTCGGACTATACTGCGGCCGCGGACCAGCCCCGCCATTGTCGCGCCCGCCAGCCTCCATCGCCACTTCATAGAATTTGCGCACAGTCGCGCGGTCCTTTGCCAATACTGCGACGTGCGCATAACCGTGCGACGCGCCTTCGCGATGTCCGATCCAGATTCGCTCGCGATCTGGTCCCGCGAACCCCGCGTACTGCTCTTTGTCATTACTGAAGACCAGCGTGTAGCCCAGCGGCGCGAGCGCTTTCTCGTAGAATGTGCGGCTCCGCTGAAAGTCGGAGACTCTCAAGCTGATGTGATCGATCATTTCGTCTGCTCGCTATTGCGGGTCGCCGATCTTCAACAACTGCTTGCCGAAGTTGGCGCCGGTGAACAGCCGGATGATCGTCTTCGGCGCATTCTCGAGTCCGTGCTGCAGATCGACCTGGTTCTTGAGCTTGCCCTCCGCGTACCACTTCGACATCTCGGCGATCGCTTCCGGATAGCGCTGGAGAAAATGGAACACCAGGAAGCCTTCCATCCGCGCGCCATGCAAAATCAGGTTGAAATAGTTCTTCGGCCCGACCGGAGTCCTCTCGCCGAGGTTGTTGTACTGCGAAATCGCTCCGCACAGCACGATGCGCGAGCCCAAGGTCAGTCGCGCGAGCGCATCATCGAGAATCTCGCCGCCGACGTTGTCGAAATAGACGTTGATTCCTTGCGGGCAATGCCTGGTCAGCGCTTTACCTACATCCTCATTCTTATAGTCAATCGCGGCGTCGAAGCCTGCTTCCTTCAACAGCCAGTCGCATTTCTCGCGTCCGCCGGCAATTCCGACTACGCGGCATCCCTTGATCTTCGCGATCATCCCGGACACCGAACCGGTCGCGCCCGCAGCGCCCGAGACCACGAACGTCTCGCCGGCTTTTACCATCCCGACCGCGAGCGTGCCGAAGTATGCCGTCAGTCCGGTCGTTCCAAGTAGCGACAGCGCCAGAATGGGATCTGTGCCCGCCGGAAGCTTCTGCAAGCCCATCAAGCCCTCGCCGCCATTGACCGTGTAGTCCTCCCATCCGAAGAGTCCCTGCACCAGGTCGCCCTTGGCGAATCCGGGACGTTTCGATTCGACCACCTGTCCGACCGTGCCCGCCTTCATCGTCTGGCCGATCGGAATCGCCGGCATGTAGGTGTCCATCGACATCCATCCGCGCTGCGTCGGATCGAACGAGAACGCGAGGTTGCGCACCAGCACCTGTCCGTCCTTCAGCGCGGGAACGACAGTTTCATTCCAGCGGAAATCGCTTTCCTTGATTATTCCGTGCGGCCGTGCCGCCAGCAGCCATTGCCGATTTTTCAGTTCTGCCATCTTGATTCCCTCACTGTGAGTGTGACTTGGACATATCCGATAAGCCCGGCCCAGACAAGGAACGGATCGAACCGATGCCGTCGAGTAGCGTTGGCTTGGCGCGGCGCGAAACTCTACAATCGGGCGACGGAGGAACCGCCATGTCGATGATGGGACGTTTTGTGCAAGTGTCGCCGGACCGCCTGCGGCAGATTCTCGACGATCCTTCCGGCATTGAAGAACTTTTCGCGTCGCCGCAAGTCGCGCAAGGCACTCCCAAAACGATCGAAGTAATACGGGGCATGTTACAGAAACGCGCTCCGATGATTGCGGCGTCGTTCAAGACGATGGATCCCGCAATGAAGGAGAGAACGGAGCAGGCGCTAAAAGCAGCGGGCGTTGACGTCGACGCGCTCGCTCGCGGCGAAGGCATTGATGCGCTGGCAAAAATGATGGCCGAGCGCGGGCGAGTCCTGGCGGCAGCCGCCGGCTTGTACAATACGCCGCCGGCATCGGGCGGTAGTTCGCAGGCGTCGGGAAAAGGCGCCGACATCTCGCTCGACAAGGCGTGGCACGGCGTCCACTACCTGTTGTGCGGCAAAGAGCAACCCGGAACCGACGTCGCAAGCCAGGCTGTGATGGGCGGGACCGATGTCGGCGAGGATCTCGGCTACGGACCCGCACGGTACTTCACCACCGCTCAGGTCGCCGGGATTGCGCGCGAGCTGAGTCGGCCCAATCTCGAAGCCGAGATGGCGGCGCGATGGGATCCGAATAAAATGGCGACGCTCGGTATCTATCCCGCGCAATTCGATTCCGACGACGAACGGTGGCTGATGGGCGCGTTCCGCAAGCTGCGCCAATTCTACATCGACGCGAGCGCCGCCAACCTCTGTGTCGTCACCTGCATCGAGTGAGTACTAGAACAAGCGCTGGCCGAAAAACACGGCGTTGATGTCGCGCTTCGACGCCGCAAGCGCCTCGCGCGATTTCGCCGACATTGCTTTCGCCAGCGCGCGCGCGGCGGGCATCAACTCGTCCGGTTTGACTACGCGGTTGAGCGCGCCCATCGCGAGTAATTCCTCGGCCTTGTAATGACGGCACATGAGGATCGCCTCCTTCGCGCGCCATGGCCCGAGCCGCGCGGCGAGCACGCTCGCCGGAGCGCCGCGATACGGTACGTCGAGATCCACCTCGGGCACCCAGAACTCCGCCGCTTCGACCGCGATCGCAAAATCGAATGCCAGCACGAACGACCAGCCGCCGCCGACCGCGTAGCCGTTGATCGCGCCAATCGTGATCTGATCGAGATGCGCCAGCACGTCGAACGCCCGGCCAATCAGGCGCGGCCAGCGCTTGCCGAACTCGCCCATCCGGCGGCGTCGCTCGGCGAGATCGATGACCTCACCGGCGGGCGCCTTGAACATCGCGTGATCGGCGCCGGCGCAGAAGGCGGAGCCCTTGCCCGTCACGATTAGCACCCGGCATTCGCGATCGTCGCGGACTGCATGCAGATGCCGCTCGAAGTCGAGGATGACGGCCGCGTCGAGGCAATTGCGGCGCTCGGGCCGATTGAAGGTGATCGTCGTGATCGGGCCGTCCTTCTCGACGATGAAATTGTCAGCGGTCTTGCTCAACGCCATCGCTGTTGCTTTACTTCGGCGCCGCGCTCCGGCGCAACTCTCCGGCCAGCTTGCACGCCAGCGATCGATATTGAACAATCGCTCTTCACGTTCTTCGACG